>DASSXJ010000134.1 GCA_035703895.1 bacterium
ACTGACTCATTCATCAGCACCATACGGAATCGTGCTTTGCCTTGCATCATTCGAGCGTAAGCATCCCCAGCCTGTTCGAGAGGAAGTGTCTCGATCATCGGGCGGATGTTCTCCAGGACGCTGAAGGCAAGGGCGTCCTCAACATCAATCGGCGTGCCCGTCAGTGATCCGTAGACCGAGCGTCCTCCAAACACCAGCGGGAAGGCTTGCAATTGAATCGGGTCACCCGGTACACCCACCAAAATAAGCTTTCCGCGAGCTGCAAGGCCGGACACAAGCGGTCCCATAGCATCACCGCTTGTGGCTGTTGTGAGAATGGCTCTGGCTCCGCCCATTCGCTGAAGTACCGCTCCGGCATCCTCGACGGTGGTATCGACGTAAACGTGCGCGCCCAAGTCTCTCGCAAGCTTTTCCTTGTCGCGTCCACGCCCGAGTGCGACAGTATGAAAACCCATGTGCCGGGCAAACTGGATACCCAGATGCCCAAGGCCACCAATGCCCTGTACAGCGACCAGATCTCCGCCTCGCAAGCCGGCATTACGAAGCGCGTTGTACGTGGTGATCCCCGCGCAGATGAGAGGGGCGGCTTCTGCCGAACCGAGCGCATCAGGAATGGAGGCGATGCCTCGCGCTTCAGCGATCATCACTTCCGCATACCCTCCATCCACGGTTACTCCCGGTGTCACGGGGTTCTGACAATTCACAATGTCTCCGCGTCGGCACGGTTCGCATACGCCGTCTTCGCCGGCGATCAAGCCGACGCCGACGCGTTGACCGATTTTCCATCGCGACACACCGCTGCCCAACGCCTCAATGCGGCCAACTACTTCGTGCCCGGGAACGCGAGGCAAAGTCAGACCCGGGTAGATGCCCATGACGGTCGCCGCATCGGTGTGACACACGCCGCATGCCTCCACCCGAATCCGAACCTGGCCTACTCCGGGCTCGGGAATTGGCCGCTCCACTACACGCAGCGTGCTCGGTGCAGAGACTTCTACTGCTTTGTAAGTGTCTTTCATTTGCGTCTCCCTCCTATTTCACTCAATGCGCTTAGGTCCCTCATATCGAGGTTCGATGCCGAGGTCTGCGAGATATGGGAGTTCGAGCGCGCCGTTCTCTGCGAACGGCGCCGCCGACTGTCGCGCGGAACCATCGATGTAGGCGTGTAGAAGTTGTTTTGCTGTTTTCATAATCTGTCCCCCTCGGCGGGTTGCGTCGCAAAGCCGAACGTTTCGAAGGCCGTCCGCTGCCACGACTGTCACTCCAACGGTGCCATAGTACCGGGGGTCTCACATCGTACAGGCGGGCCGATCGGGGTGCCCGTTTGGGCATTGGGTCGCAAGGGGCTACACAGGCTCGATGGTGGCCGTCAAGGGAGCGCGGCGCCGATCTCCTCCGCGTAGGCTGTTCCCTCCGCGATGTTGTGCCAGCCGAGCGTACGCGCCCCTTCCTCCACCTCCTCGATCATGCCGACGATCTTGGCGTTCAGCGGGACGGACACCCCGTACCGGGCCGCAAGGGTGCACACCGTCAGGTGCGAAGCCTCGCTCTTGCGCTGCCGGTAGACGATGTCCCAGTGGATGCCGCTCGCCCTTTTCACGTACTTGTACCCACCCGGTCCGTCGCCCACCTGATGGCCGCCGAGGTGGTCGACGAGCCGGTCGTAGCTGCTGAGAAGCCGCGCGGTATCCGCCGGCGTCCCCGGATGGTAGAGCTCCGGGTCGAACCACCGGTCGCTGTGCAGCCGGACGCCCGCCGCGGCGGCGACCCGTATGGCCTCGCGCACCGCGGCCCCGGCGAGACGTTGCGCGTCCCTGTTGCCGAGCACCTCGACGACGGTCCCGTTGACCAGAGCGGTCACGACGATCTGCGAATTGTACACATGTTTAGTCCAGAGCCGCCCGACGATGTCAGTGAGCAGCTCGCATTTGTTGGGGCCGATCCCCAGGAGCCGGGCCGCCTCGCGGACGCGGGGCGTCGTCGCCCCGTCGAGTTCGCCGACGTAGACCGTTCCCTCGTGGACCGCCTCGAGCACGCCGGGGTCCAGGTACGCGCCTCCGTAGTCGGGCAGCGCGCCCATCGTCCGCGTGCGCCCGACCACGGCGGCGATCGTGTCCTCGTTCATGCCGTTCTGCAGAGAGACGGCGCACGCGGACGGGGCGAGATGTGGCGCGATGCCACGGATCGCCGCGTCGGTGGCCTGCGACTTGCACGCCAGGAACACCAACCCGTCGAGCGGCTCGGAGATCTCGGCCGGCGTGCAGGCGCGTTGCGCCGGGATCGACGCAGGGCCGTAAACGCCGTTCACGGAGATCCCGCGCTCGCGGATCGCCCGCACGTGATCGGCGTTCTGGTCGATGAACAGCACAGACTCGCCCGCCCGCGCCATGTAGAATCCTGCCAGGCCGCCGATGGCCCCGCACCCCACGATCGTAATCTTCGCCATGTTTCCCTCCCCTGCGATTGTCGTCGGCGGGCGCCTAGTGACGCGCCGCTCCGGTCACTCTCTCATTCGGACGTCCAGCGCATCGCGCAAACCATCGCCGAGTGCGTTGACGCCCAGGACGCTCAACAGGATGAACACACCGGGGAACACCGAGAGCCACGGCTTCGTCGTCATCGACGACTGAGCATTCTGCAGCATGTTGCCCCACGATGCCGTCGGCGGCTGAATCCCCACGCCGAGAAACGACAGCACCGATTCCGTGATGATCGCGTTGCCAACCGCCAGCGTGGCGGCGACGATGATCGGGGCAAGGCTGTTCGGCAACGCATGCCGCAGGATGATGCGCGCGCTGCCACACCCCGCCGCGCGGGCCGCTTCGACATATTCCGTTTCCCGGATTGAGAGGAGCGCGCCTCGGACGAGCCTCGCCGTCCCCATCCAGCCGATCCCGGCGATGATGAGGATCAGAATGGTCGGCGACGGCTTCGCGATCGCGGACAATACGATGACCAGCGGGAGCGGCGGGATCGAAAGCATCACGTCGGTCACCCGCATCAGCAGGCTGTCCACGACACCGCCATGATACCCGGCGGTCGCGCCGACCGCGGTGCCTACCAGGGCGGCGACGATCGCGCTCCCGACGCCGATCGACAGCGATACTCGACCGGCGTAGAGCGCGCGGCTGAACTCGTCCCGGCCCAGGTCATCCGTGCCGAACCAATGAATGGCAGCCGGCGCCGCGTCGAGCCGGGCGAGGTCCACTTCGTTGGGCGCGTACCGTGTGAAGAGCGGCGCGCCCGCCGCGGCAATCGCCACCGCCAGGAGGACGATCCCGCCGGCCGCTGCCAGGCGGTCTCGCTCGAAGCGGTGCCACGTGTCGAGCAGCAGGCCCGATCGCCGGGACGGCAGTGACGCGGCGCGCACGCTCATCGGTAGACGATCCTCGGGTCGAGGAGGCTGTACAGGACGTCGGCCAGCAGGTTCGACGTGATGATCGCGAACGAGCTGAGCATCAAGATCGCCAGTAGCGTCGGGTAATCCACGTTTGAAATCGACTGGATGAGCAGGCTGCCCATCCCGGGCCACGCGAAGACCGTCTCGGTCACGACGGCACCCGACACGAGGCCGGCGAGGTCGAGGGCAACGACCGTCACGACCGGGATCAGGCTGTTGCGGAGCGCATGGCGAAACACCACGCGCCGCTCCGCCAGCCCTTTCGCACGCGCCGTGCGAATGTAGTCCTGGTGAAGCACCTCGAGCACGCCGGCACGGGTGAACCGGCTCCAGCGCCCGGCGGTGAACATCGCCAGGACGACGCTCGGGAGCACGAGGTGCCTGGCGACGTCGGGCCACCCGCTCGTGCCAAACCCGGCGACGGGGAGCCAGCCGAGATGAACGGCGAGCAGCAGCTGCAGCATCAACCCGAACCAAAACACCGGCATCGAGATCCCAAGGAACGAGCACACGGTCACCGCGTAGTCGAACAGCGAGTACTGGCGCACCGCGCTATACACGCCGGTCGTGAGCGCGAACAGCATCGCCAGCAGGAACGACGTTCCCATGAGCAGCAGCGTGGCGGGGACCCGGTCGAAGACCAACCGCGCGACCGGCTCTCCCGACGAGTAGCTGATCCCCCAGTGGCCGACTACGTACGCCCCAAACCATCTCGTGTACTGGACGTAGAGCGGCCGGTCGAGGCCCAACTGGTGCTTGATCAACGCGATGTCTCTGGCCGTGATGTAGGGGTTGTCGAGGTAGACTGCGAGGGGACCGCCCGGTATTGCCTGCAGGATGCCGAAGATGATGATCGACACGCCGATCACAAGCGGCAGGGTGCCGACCAAGCGCCGCACCAGGAACGCGGTCATCGCGCGAGGCCCCCCGGGCGATCCCGAGCGGCCGCGCCGCCGCCCCCGGCCGATCGCGCGACCGCGTGTTCACAGTTGCGCCACACGTCCCCTCGCCCGTTCCGCATCGCGCCTGCCGCTGGACTGGCTGCGGTCCTTCTGGTCCCGGTCCGGGAAGTCCTGCCGCTCTGCAACGGAAATTGACTGGAAGGGATTTCTGCATCATTTGTTGTAATCCGCTGACAGTGCCCGCACAGGAGGAGCTGCCCCGCGTGAAGCGCCTCGTGCTCACGGACCTCCTGGCCGAGTCCCTCCCGCGACTCAGCCGGACTCACCAGCGCGTCGCGCATTTCGTCGCAAACAACCCCCAGTTTGCCTCACTGGCGAGCACCCGGCAGCTTGCGGAGCGGGCCGGGGTGGATGCCGCGACCATTACGCGATTTGCGAAGGCGGTGGGGTTCACGGGGTTCCACCAGCTCCGCCAGGAGTTGCGGCACACGTACCTCGGTCGCCTCGAGCCGCTCGAGCTGATCGAACGGCAGCGCGCCTCGTCCAGGAATGTGTACCGCGCCGCGATCCTTCGTGACGTGCAGAACCTCCACAACCTGCTGGAGACGATCGACACGCGAACACTCGATCGATTCGCGTCCCAGATGCTCGCGGCGCGGCAGGTGCTGATCGTCGCGTTCGGAAGCTATGCGGCGCCGGCGATCGCGCTGACGCACCTGTGCGCGGCCCTCGACATCAACGTCCGCACGGAGACCCGGGGCCGCGTGCACTGGGCTACGCACCTCACCGGCCTCACGTCGCGCGATCTCGTGATCGGCATCGGCTTCTGGCAGTGCGACCGTGACGTCGTCGCGGCGGTCCAGTGGGCGAGCGAGCACGGCATCCCCACCGTGGCGATCGCCGACAGCTCGGTCTCGCCGCTTGCGCGGCACGCGAAGCTCAGGGTCATCGTACCGACCGAGGGGATGCTGTTCTTCCAGTCCGTGACGGCAAGCCTCTCGGTGGTCTACGGCCTGATCTCGGCGATGTGGACGCGGATGCCGCCGGCGCGCCGTGCGCGATACTGGCGGATCCGGCGCGCGTTTCGGGATCTCGCCGTGTTCGTCACATAGAGGTGATGGCGATGCGGGTCACCATTGTCGGGTCGGGAGCGATCGGCGGCATCGCCGGCGCGTGGATGTCGATGGCCGGCGAGGACGTGACCTTCGTCGACGTCAACCGGGAGCACGTGGAGCAGTTGCGTACCAAGGGTCTCCTGATCGACGGCGGCCGCGGCGACCACCGGCTGGGACCACAGAAGGCGTTCACTCCCGACGAGCTCACCGACCCCCTGGAGTGCGTGTTCCTCGCCGTCAAGTCCCAGCACACCAAGGCGGCGGTCGAGGGTATCAAGCGCCTCTTGGCTCCCGGAGGCTTCGTCGTTTCACTGCAAAACGGCCTCGTCAACGAGGACGAGATCGCATCCGTGATCGGCCGGGAGCGTACAGTCGGGGCGCTGCCGGACTACGGCGGCGCCTACGTCGACCCCGGCCACCTCGAGTTTGTCATCGAAGGCCCGGTCTACGCGGGCGAACTCGACGGCCGCATCACCCCGCGAATCAAGGAGGTCCACCGGCTGCTGGCCCACGTCGCGGAGGCCGAGCTCCTCACCGACATCAAGGCCCGCATCTGGGCCAAGACCTGCTTCGGTGCCCAGATCGTCGCCAGCGCGCTGGTCGACGCGCCGTCATACCTGGTGGTGGGGGAGGAGCGGGCTCGCCGTGTGGTCGGGCCCCTCGTCCGTGAGGCGCTCGAGGTGGCCTATGCCCACCATGTGGACGTCCCGGGCGGTCCGTTCTTCAAGCCGGAGCTGTACTTCCCCAGGACGCCCGAGGACACGCGGCGGCTCTTCGCATTACATGGATGAGGCCCAGGCCAAACAGAGCGCGTATCGACGGCAGGAGCGCCAGCCTGGCGGTCACAAGTACGTGAAGGTGGCCTCGGGCATCCACTGGGACATCGTCTACCGCAGGCGCAAATCAGAAGTGCGCTGGAGCCATGCGCCGTTGGAGGAGAAGGCGAGAGACGTTGCCGTCCCGGTGCCCCTCAACAGCCGGCTCCACCAGATGATCTACGGGATCGAGGACGGGGAGCGGCAGCTCGGCTGGCACAACTTCGATGAGCTCTACGATCTCATCTGCCGGCTCGGCAAGGCACTGCCGTGATCTCGTCACGGTCGCGACCGCGCGGCCGGCCCGACCCCGGAGCTGCGCGCCGGACACGCACAGAGGAGGAGGAGTGGTGGCAGGATCCACGAGTATCGTCAAAGCGGGACTGTTGATCGATGGGAGCGGTGGGGAGCCGCAACGCGGCATGGCGGTCGTCGTCGAGGGCAACCGCATCACGGACGTGCGTCCCGCGGCCACGCTGGGAACGGTAGGCGACCGCGTCACGGTGCACGATTACCCGGCGCTCACGCTGCTGCCCGGCCTGATCGACACCCATGACCACATCGCCCACCTCGGCTTAGACCTCAAGCGCCGCATGAACACCGTCCCGAGCTTGGCCGTGATGCAGACCGGGCGATGGGCGACAGAGACGCTCATGGCAGGCATCACAGCGTTCCGGGACGCCGCGGGGGCGGATCTCGGTGTGAAGATGGCGATCGACCAGGGAGTGATCGCCGGGCCACGGCTGTTCATCAGCCTGGTCATCATCACGCAGACCGGTGGGCACGGCGATCTCACACAGCCGTGCGGCCTGGCGTCGGACTTTCCGAGGCTGCCCGGCATCCCCGATGGTATTGCCGATGGGCCGGACGAGTGCCGCAAGAAGGTGCGGGAAGTCATCCGCCTCGGGGCCGATTGGATCAAAATCGCGACGACCGGGGGCGTCGGGTCGCCGCGCGGCGGGCCGGCGACCAGGCAGTTCACGCTCGATGAGTTGCGCGCGATGGTCGACGAGGCCCACGCCGCGGGCAAAGGGGTCATGGTCCACGCCCACGGCGGCGACGGGCTCAGGATCTGTCTCGAGGCCGGGGTCGACTCCATCGAGCACGCCGCGGTGGCCGATTTGGCCGACATCGAGCGCATGGCCGACCAGGACATCTGGCTCGTGCCGACCCTGAGCGTGACGCAGCGGATGAAGGAGCGGCTCGCCGCCGACCCGCACTCGCTGCCGTCGTACGCCGCCGCGAAGCTGCCGCTCGTACTCGAGACGCAGCGCCGCAACTTCAAGCATGCCCTCCAGTGCGGCGTCAAAATCGCGATGGGCACGGACGCCGGCGCACTCGGACACGCCGAGAACGCGAAGGAACTCGTCTACATGACCCAAAGCGGCATGACCCCGATGCAGTCGATCGTGGCGTCGACGAGCATGGCCGCCAACCTGCTCGGCATGGGGGACTCGCTGGGGACCATCGCGGCCGGGAAGCTGGCCGACCTCATCCTGGTCGACGGCGACCCGCTCAAAGACGTCGCCGCCCTCGCCGACCCGACCCGTGTCAAGCTTGTGATGAAGGACGGCGCGCTGTACAAATCCCCGGCGCCTGCACGGGCCGGCACATTACTCGGGAGGACCTAGCGGGATGCGAAAGTGGGACCTCGCATTGATGAGCTCCAAGGAGATCGGCGGGATCCCGAAGGACCGATCGGCCCTCCTTGTGCCGGTCGGATGCGTTGAGCAGCACGGCCCGGCCGGCTTCACCGGCGCGGATACCATCCTCGCCGACTACCTATGCCGCAGGACGGCGGAGGGTCTGGACGGCGTGTACGTCGCGCCACCGCTGTGGTTCGGGTACACTCCGTACACGGCGTTCGCCGGCACGGTGACGCTCCGGTTGGAGACCCTTCGCGCGCTCGTCCAGGACGTCATCGGGGGCTACGTCGCCCACGGGTTCCGCCATATCGTGATCGTGAACAACCACGGCCCGAACGAAGCCGCGATCGAGCCGGTCGCCACCGAGATGCGGCGACAGCACGGGGTGATCCTGAGCATCCTGTACCCGTGGCGCCTCGCGAACCACGTCGCGCGGGACATCACGCCCGGCGGCGATGTGGGATTTGGGCACGGCGGTGAGCCGACGATTTCTGTGATGATGGCGCTGGCACCCGGTGCCGTCACGATCGGCGGGCACCGCGAAACGCGCGGGTACGTGAAGGCTGGGCCGTTTACGGTCACGTCCTACAAGGCCGCGACGTTCCGGGGGTTCGAGACCGGCCTCTATAGCGAGCCGTCCGAGGTCCTGCCGAGCGGTGCAAGCGGGGACTGGACGAGTGCATCGGAGGAGCGCGGCCGTCAAATCCTTGAGCGCATGGTCGCATATGCCCGCGAGTTCGTGCCCGCCTTCCTGCGCTTGAGCCAGGAGGCGCAGCAGCGTCGCGCGGGGACCGCGTAGCGGGGGACCCGGCGCGAAGACGAATGGGAGGAGAGAGTATGCGGAGGCTCACACGCACGGTCACACGTACGATCCTCGCCACAGCATGGCTGGCGCTGGTTGCGGGGATGATCCTGCTCCCGGGGCTGCCTCGCGGCGCCGGCAACGCCTCGGCGGCACCGGCGGATACGCTGACCGTCGCGTACCCGCTCGAGCCCGATACATTGAACCCCTACGCGACACACATCCCCGCGGTCGGCGACATGGGCCTGGCCGAAGGGTTCGTCACCAACGACGAAAAGATGCGGTACATTCCGCTGCTCGCCCAGCGCGTCCCGCTGCTGTCGAACGGCGGTGTCCGCCTCGTTGGTCAGAAAATGATCGTGACGTGGAAGCTGAAGCCGGGCCTCAAATGGAGCGACGGCCAACCGGTGACGTCCGCGGATGCGCTGTTCACGTACAAGGCGATGATCGACCCCGAGTTCCGCGTCGATACGCGCCCCGGCTGGAACCTGATCGAATCGGTTGAGACCCCGGACCCGCTGACCGTCGTCGCGACGTTCAAGGCGCCTTTTGCGGCCTATGTCGTGAACACGTTTCGGTTCCTGATGCCCAAGCACGTCCTCGAGGGCAAGGACCTGAATACCTACGCCCCCTACAATCGGAATCCGGTTCTGACGGGGCCGTACAAAGTTGAGCGGTGGCAGCCGGGCCAGATGCTCGTGGAGGCGGCGAATCCGTACTACCGAGGTGCGGCCCAGGGCGCTCCGTACTTCAAGCGGATCGTGTGGCGGTTCGTCCAGGACGCAAACACCCGGATCAACATGCTGAAGACCGGCGAAGCGCAGGTGGCCTGGCTCGTGCCCTTCGATCAAATTAAGGCGCTGCAGGCGGCTCCGAACATCAAAGTCGTCGTGTATCCTCTGAACGCGTGGATGCACTTCGACTTCAATCTGAAACGAGCGATGTGGCAAGACGTGCGCGTACGGCAGGCCGTCGCGTACGCGATCGACAAGCACGGGATCGTCTCGAACATCCTGGGTGGTTTGGGGACCGTGGCGGGCCCGCCAATGACGCCGCTGTCGTGGGGGTACGATCCGCACGCGTACAGTCAGTACACGTATGACCCCGCAAAGGCGAAGCAGCTCTTCGCCGCCGCCGGCTGGACGCCGGGCCCGAACGGGATTCTCCAGAAGGATGGTCAGCCGATGACGTTCGAGAACTGCAACGCCACGGGCGACGCCACCCAGGATCGCGTCCAGCAGGTCATTCAGGCCGAGCTCCGCGCGGTCGGCATGGACATGCAGATCCACAACTACTCCTCCACCGTGTACGGCCAGATCCGCGTGACCGGACAGTGCGACACGTTGTTCCACCGGTGGAAGATCGCGGCCCCGCCGGTGCTGTCGATCTTCTATTCGGCCGACGCATTGCCGCCGAACGGGCTCAACGAGGACTTCTACATCAACAAGGAAGTGACCGACGTCATTAACCAGGCAGAACAAGAGATCGACACCCAGAAGGCCAAAGCCCTCTTCTGGAAAGCGCAGGAGATGCTCGGGCAGGACGTGCCGTCGATTCCGATCTACTACATGGTCTCGGCCACAGCGACGAGCAGCCGGCTGGTGGGTCTGACCGGCAATCCCAGCAACGCCGGCGATGGGTGGAACATCGGTCAGTGGAGATACAGCCCGTAACGCGGTGGGCCCGGGACACCCGCCGCCCGGTGCCTTGGGTCGGACGGAGCGCCGTCCGAGAGGGCCCCTCCACATTCTCTACACACGATGTCCACAAGTAATCCACGACTCCATCGTAGACTGAACGCGGACCCCCAAGAAACGAGGCGGATGTTTGCTTGGCCGTGAGCGCGATCATCGAGATCGAGGACCTGTGGAAGCGCTATGGCGACGTCGAAGCAGTGAGGGGCATCTCATTCAGCGTGGAGCCGGGCGAGATGTTCGGCTTCCTGGGGCCGAACGGGGCGGGCAAGACGACCACCATCCGGATCCTCGCGACCCTGCTCCGTCCGACCTCGGGACGCGTGATCCTCGCCGGCCACGACGTCGTCCGAGAGCCGACCGCGGTGCGCCGGTCGATCGGGATCGTCTTCCAGGATCCGAGCCTGGACAATCGCCTCAGCGCGGAGCTGAACCTCCGCTTCCACGCGATGCTCTACGGGATGCCGTCTGCGCGAATCCCTGAGCGGATTGATGACGTGCTGGCGATGGTGGAACTGGCCGACCGCAAGAATGCCGTCGTGGCAACATTCTCCGGCGGGATGAAGCGGCGGTTGGAGATCGCCCGGGGGCTGCTCCACGCGCCCCTGGTCCTGTTCCTCGACGAGCCGACGGTCGGCCTCGATCTGCAGACCCGAAGGCGCATCTGGGATTACATCGCAGACCTCCGGCGCCGTGAAGGGGTCACGGTGTTCATGACGACTCACTACATCGAGGAGTCCGAGCGGTGCGACCGCATCGCTATCATCGACCACGGCCAGATCGCCGCCCTCGACACGCCGGAGGCGCTCAAACGGCGGGTGGGAGGCGACGTCATCACGATCGGGTCTCCTGATGCCCCGGGCTTGGCCCGGCAGATTCAGGAGCGCTTCGGGGGCGATCCGCGGGCCGCCGATGGGGTCGTCGTGCTGGAGCGCCCCGGCGGCGCCGAGTTCGTGCCCCAGGTCGCCGCGGCGTTTCCGAGCCTGGTCGCATCCGTCGCCGTGCAGCGGCCGACCCTTGACGACGTTTTCCTTAAGCTGACCGGCCGCGGCATCCGCGAGGAGTCCGCGTCCACGACCGATCAGTTGCGGTTGATGTCCCGCGCCTGGGGGAGACGGTAGCGATGGCCGGGACCGAGAGTTGGACCCTCCGGCCGCCGATCGCCGCCGGCCAGGCGGGCCACGAGCTGCGCGCGATCTATGCCATCTGGCTTCGCGAAATCGTCCGATTCAAGTCCGAGCGGGCCCGCCTCGTCAGCGCCTTCGCCCAACCGCTCATCTACCTGGCCGTCATGGGGACGGGTCTCGGAGCGACGGTGCGGCTCGCCGCAGCGCCCCCGGGGTTCAGCTACGTGGCGTTCATGTATCCAGGCATCTTGGGCATGACCGTGCTCTTCACGTCGCTGTTTTCGGCGATCTCCGTGATCTGGGATCGTGAGTTCGGCTTTCTGCGGGAGATTCTCGTGGCGCCGATCTCCCGTGCGAGCATCGTGCTTGGGAAGGTGGTGGGGGGCGCCACAGTGGCGACGCTCCAGGGGATGGTGCTCTTGCTGCTCGCCCCCATCGTCGGCGTCCCCTTGGGAGCGACGCAGATTGCCGAGCTCATCCTGATCATGTTTCTGGCCGCGGCCGCGCTGACCAGCCTCGGGCTGGCGATCGCGTCCCGGATGTCCAGCATGGAAGGTTT
>DASSXJ010000135.1 GCA_035703895.1 bacterium
GATCAAGGTGACGCGGATCGCGCACGGCCTGCCCATGGGCGGCGACCTCGAGTACGCCGACGAGGTGACGCTGGCGCGGGCGCTGGAGGGCCGGCGCGAGCTATGAGGCGCCGCGACTGATGCGGTCCGCGATTGATCCGCAGAAGGCGTTTCCGCGCCGGCTCGTCCCGCCGGATGCCAACGCGGGACGGTGGGACGAGATCGAGCGCGTCGCCCAGGTCCTCCTGGTCCAGGCGCCCGGAACTCCCCAGGCGCTCGAACGATGGCTCGAGGAGGTGAGCGAAACGGCCGCGTGGGTGGCCGAGGAGGGCGCCCGCCGCCAGATCGCGATGACGTCTCACACGGACGACCCCGAACGGGAACACGCCTACCTCTCCTTCGTCCGCGAGATCTCGCCTCGGTGGAAGCAATTGACGCAGCGGTTCAACGAGGCCTACCTGGCGAATCCCAGCCGGCGTGCGCTGCCCGCCTATTACCGGGTCTTCGACCGCGAGGTCGAGAACCACGCCGCCCTTCACCGAGAGGAGAACCTCCCGCTTCAGGTGACGGAAGCGGAACTAGGGCAGCAGTATCAAAAGCTCCGCGGGGCGATGACCGTCGTGTTCCGCGGACGGGAGTACACCCTGGAGCAGGTAAGCCGGTTCTTGCAGGATCCGGACCGGACGGTCAGGCAGGAGGTCTGGGGCCTGACCGTGGCGCGTCTGCGTCAGGACCGGGAGGCGCTCGAAACGCTCTTCGACCGGCTCCGAGATGTCCGGTCCCGCATCGCGCGCAACGCAGGCTTTGAATCGTACCGGGACTACGCCTTCCGCGCGCGCGAACGGTTCGACTACGGTCCGGAAGAATGCCTGCGGTTTCACGACGCGGTCGAGGCCTCCTTTGTCCCGCTGGCCGGCCGAGTGGCCGAGGAGCGGCGCCGGCTGTTGGGCATCCCGACGCTGCGGCCGTGGGACGTCGAGGTCGATCCGCTCCATCGCGCGCCTCTTCCGGAGTTCGAGCGGGTCGAGGATCTCCTCGATCGCTGCGAGGCGGTGTTCCATAAAATTCATCCCGAGTTGGGCGACCAGTTTCGCTTCATGCGCGTTCATGGGCTGCTCGATCTGGAGCGGCGGAAAGGGAAGGCCCCGGGAGGGTACCAGCAGACGCTGCACGAACGCCGCTGGCCGTTCATTTTTCTGAACGTCCCCCCGTCCAAGGATGTCCAGACGATCCTCCATGAAGCCGGGCACGCCTTCCACGCCCTGGCCGCGCGTGAAGAGCCGCTCATCGCGTACCGCAGCGCCCCGCCCGAGTTCGCCGAGGTCGCGTCCATGGGGATGGAGCTCCTCAGCGCCCCCCATCTCGAGATCATCTATCCGGATCCGGCGGACGGACGCCGCGCGTTGCGCGCGCTGCTCGAAGGGATTGTCGCCCCCACGGGCATGCCGTGGATCGCGACGATCGACGCGTTCCAGCACTGGCTCTACTCACATCCGGACCACGGGCCGGAGGACCGGCGCCGGGCGTGGGTGGCGCTCTACCGGCGCTTCCACCCGTCGATCGACTGGTCGGGGCACGAGGACGTCCTCGATTATCTGTGGCACAGACAGCTGCATCTTTTTCTCTATCCCTTCTATTACATCGAGTATGGTGTCGCGCAGATGGGCGCCCTCCAGATCTGGAGCCGGGCCCTGCGCTCGAGCGACGGCGCTGTGGCAGCGTACCGGGAAGCGCTCGCGCTCGGGGGCAGCCGGCCGCTCCCCG
The DNA here is from genome assembly GCA_035703895.1 of bacterium. Classification (NCBI taxonomy): domain Bacteria; species bacterium. The sequence continues at coordinate 1,744 of DASSXJ010000135.1, forward strand.
AACTCTTCGCCACCGCGGGCGCACGCTTCGGGTTCGGCGCGGAGGTCATGGCCCCGCTCGCCGCATCCCTCGGCGACGCGCTCACCGAAGTGTCCTACACGTAGGCCCGCGCCACTCGATTCCACCGTCGCTCCCAGATGCCGAGGGGGCGCCCGAGGGGCCATTTTCCAGGGCTGCCGGGGTCTCGTGCCTTGCCGCGGCTCCCCGCTTTCGCTATACTGTGAAAGTGCGGATGGAATTCATCAGCCCAACATACGGCAAACTCAGCTTCGAGCGGATGTTCCAGCAGGTCGTGCAGTACATGCAGGAGGATCCCGCGCAGAGGTACAACCTCATCATTGGCACGGATTCCCTACTCGGCGACGATACCTGCTTCGTGACGGCGATCATCATCCACCGGGTCGGACACGGCGGCCGGTACTTCTACCACAAGTTCCGCAACCGGAAAATCGAAAGCCTCCGTCAGCGGATCCTCTACGAGACCTCGCTCAGCCTA
>DASSXJ010000136.1 GCA_035703895.1 bacterium
CAGCCGAACTGCTCCTCGTAGAACCGCGCCAGCGCTCTCCAATCCTTCGCGATCAGATTCGTGTGGCCGAACTTCGCGCCTGCGATCATCGCATGTCCTCCGATTACGGTTTGCACCACTTCGGGAACGCATTCGAATGGTCGTGTGTCAGGTCTAACTCGTGATTAACTTGAGCCGCGCCTTCGGTAATGAGCTATCCCTGCGCCGTCTGCCCGAGCCTGCCCGGGGACAAGATCATTGTCGCGTGGGGAGAGCGACGCGACTCACACCATATAACTGATGTCTCCCGACGCTGACGGATACGCATACAGCGCATTCCTCACCGCGCTTGCCTTCACCCCGGCGCGCATCGCGAGGGCAAACAGGTTGATGACATCGTCCGCGTGAGGACCGAGGACGTGGGCGCCGAGAATTCGGTCCTCCTCCTCGTCCACCAGCACCTTGTAGCTCGCGTATGCGTTGCCGATTCGGCGAGACGAATACCAGTCCGACATGTCCTCGTGTTTCACGGTGAAGCGAAGGCCCCGCGCCTCGGCGACCTCTTCGCGCAATCCCACCGCCGCCAGCGGCGGAAGGGAGAACACGACGGTCGGAACCGCGCTGTAGTCGGGTTTCCGCTGGTTCCCCTTTAACAGATTCGCCGCAATGACCTCGCCGTCCATGCCAGCGACCGGCGTGAGGGGCAAGCCCGCGCTCGCCGCGCTGTCGCCGCCAGCGTACACGGCCGGGTTACTGACGCTCTGGAGATACTCGTTAACGACGACCCCCCGCGTCTCGGCCCTGACATTGCCCTTCTCGTGATCCAGGTCATCAATCTCGGGGACCCGCCCGGCCGCGTGCACGACCAAATCAGCTTCGTAGGCGTGTTTGTGGGCACCGCTTGCGGCGTGCACGATCAGCCCCGTACCTCGCTTCTCCACCGCCTCCACCGCGGCATTGAGCTCGAGGTTAATGCCGGCGTCCCGCGTGGCTCTTTGCCACTGGTCCACCAGATCGGGGTCGAACCCTTCAAGTGGACGCGTCCCCCGGTGCACAATCGTTGCCTCGGCGCCCGCCCGGGCGGCCACATGGGCGAACTCGGCGGCGATGTAACCTCCGCCGACGAGCACGATACGCCTGGGCAGTGCTTCGAGCTCGAGGAACTGCGTGCTGGTGGTGAGGTGCTCCTCACCCGGGATGTGCAGGGTCTGCGGACGGGCGCCGACCGCAATCACGATGCGACGGGCCGTCAGCGTTCGGTCGCCGACCTGGATCGTCGACGGATCAAGGAACCGCGCAATCCCGTGATACGTGGCGATGCCGGCGTCCCGAAATCCCGCTTCCCGATCTTCGGGGACCGGCTCGGTAAAAGTGCGCTTGAACCGAATTAGCGCCGGCCAATCGAGGCGCAGATGCTCTCCGACAGCGCCTCGGCCCTGCATGCGCCTGTACCAATCGACCACATCCGCGACGCCAACCAGCACCTTCTTCGGATCGCAACCGCGGAGGGCGCAGGTACCGCCGAATGGTCGCTTGTCGATGATCGCCACCGACCATCCGGCCTTGCGACAGGCATAGGCCGGCGTTGAGCCGGCGTGCCCCGTGCCGATCACGACGAGGTCGTACTCAGCCATGGTGATCCTCCCTTGGTGCCCGATTTTATACAGCGTTCACACCTACGGGTACCAGTGTGCGCCACACCCGCACCACTTCAGCCACGCTCCAGGCTTGGGCGATGCACCCCCGAGGCAGATGCGGGGGGTCGCCGTCAAAGATCTCGGAGATGGTGCCGAGGCCCGCGTCGCACAGGTGGGGTGCAAAACTCCGCAGCAGGGCGAGGGCGGCCTCGGGATCCCGGTGCACGCGGTGGTGCGCCTCGGCGTAGGGACCGATGAGCCACGCCCAGACCGAGCCCTGGTGATACGCGCCGTCCCGGCGGGCGACATCGCCCCCGTAGTCCCCGCGATAGGCTGGGTTGTCGGGACTGAGCGAGCGCAGGCCGTATGTGGTGAGCAGCATGCGCCCGACCTCGTCGACCACACCGGCGGCGTCGGCGCCGTCGAGCAGCGGAAACGGGAGGGAGACGGCAAAGATCTGGTTCGGGCGCAGCGTGAGGTCGTCGCCACCAGGGCCGTCCACGACGTCGGCGAGGTGGCGTCGATCCGGCCCGAGGAAGCGGGCGCGAAATGAGGTGTGCACCCGCTCGGCCACGGTCGCATACCGTTCGGCGGCGACCTCGCGCCTCACGGCCAAGAACGCGGCCACGGTCCGCAGCGCGTTATACCACAGCGCATTGATCTCCACGGGCTTCCCGATGCGCGGGGTCACGACCCAGTCGCCAACCTTCGCGTCCATCCAGGTGAGCTGGACGCCCGGTTGCCCGGCGCGGAGCAGGCCGTCCGCGGGGTCCATCCCGATGCCAAATCGCGTGCCCTGCAGGTGCCGCTCCAGGATCTCCCGGAGCGCAGGCAGCAGCTCGTCGACCAGCCCGTCATCCCCGGTCGCCTCATGGTATGCCCGCACGGCCAACACATACCAGAGCGAGGCGTCCGCGGTATTGTATCCGGGGATCGCGCCGGAGCGATCGGGGAAGTTGTTCGGCAGGAGCCCGTCCGCGACAAACCGGGCGAACCCACGCAAGATCCCGGCCGCTTCTGCGGGACGGCCGGTCGACAGGGCAAGCCCGGGCAGGCTGATCATCGTGTCCCGGCCCCAATCATTGAACCAGTGATAGCCGGCGATCACCGTCTTGCCGGCGCCTCCATCCGTGTTCCGGCTGACGAGAAACTGGTCGGCCGCCAGGGTGAGTTGCTGGAGGACACGATCCCCGTGCGCGACGCCGGCGCGGCGCAGAAGCTCCTCCTGCCGGGCGCGTGCGCCCTCAAGGGCCGCCGAGCCCTCCACGACCTCCCCGGCCTCTGCCGTCGCGACGAGGGTAACGCTCTCGCCCGTTTGGAGGGAGGCATGAAAGACGCCGGGGGCGTAGAGGTCCGATCGGTCGTCGAGCCCACGCGCCGCCTCCTCACGGTGCCGGAAGTTCCAATACCAGACGCCGCCGGCGGCGAATCGACCGCCGTCGCAGACGAGCCGGTACGGCACGGCATCGGCGGAGGCGCGAATCATCACCCCACCGGCGACCGCGGCGGCCTCGGGCCTCCATCCTTGCCCCGACCGCAGCGCGTGAAAGTCCCGGTAGGTCACGAGCGGCGTGATCTCGAGGTTCACGGGCTCGGTGCCCCGAACCAGGCGGTAACGGACGTACGTCGTGTTGGCGCCGAGCGCCATCCACACCCGCTTCTCCACCACGGCGTCCGCGAGCTCGAAGTGCCATACCGGGAGCATCCCCTCGAGCAGAAACCCCCGCTGGTATTTGTAACCGGGCGGGTCGACCGTCCCGTCGCCGTACTCGTGCGTGGACAGCGGATAGCGGCGTCCACCGTATCCGGCCCACTCCGCCAAGCCGCCGACGAGCACGGTGCGACCCACGGGCGGGGTCAAGGCCGCCACGAGCAGGCCGTGATACCGGCGGGTGGCGATCCCGGCAAGCGTCCCGGACGCGTATCCTCCCAGGCCGTTGGTGACAATCCACTCGCGCCGGATCCCGGACGGTAGATCGCCGCAGATCTCGCGACCAAAGCGGACGAGCGGGGACTCCAGCACCGTCCCACACGCTCCCGGTCCAATCTTGCGCACCGCTCCCCCCGGCTACCTGCCCTTCGTTTGCTCGAGTAGTTTCGCCGCCAGGGCCGTCTACCCCGTCTGGTGGCTCGCCCAACCCGGGGAGGCCGTGATCGTCGCCTGCGTCGTGGCGACAAACCGTCCGAAATCGAAGCTCACGATGGGAGTGGGCGGCGAGGATAGACTGCCGCTGGGCACGGCCGCTAAGGGGACGCCATCTCGTAGAGGATGCCGATCGCCTGCCCGCCCTTCGCCTGCGTGAAATCCCCGGCAAGCTGTCCCGCGATCGACGCGATCGAGGTTGTCACGATGCCGGCCTGCACGAGGCGGCGGAGCGCCGCGTCCTCGGTGCGTGGGGAGAGTCCGCCACACGCGTCGACGACGACTTGTACCTGGTAGCCGCGGGCCGCGCCTGAGAGCGCCGAGTGCTGCACAATGATCTCGGTGGCGACGCCGGCAACGAGCAGCGTCTTTTTGCCGGTCTGCGCGATGGCATCGCGCGTCGCTGCGTGTATGAACGCATCGGTGGTATTACGAACGTGCTGCGGCAGCGCTCCCAGCGACGCGGCAATCTCCGGGGTGACGCGAGGCTCCCCGCTTTCCCCGGCGGCAGTGGTGAGAATCGCCGGGATTTCGAAGAGGCGGGCGAGCTTCGCGAGCGCGGCCACCGCACGGCGCAGACGGGCCGGATCGTGCGTGGCAGAACGCTCGAGAATCCCCGCCTGCAGGTCGGCGAAGAGGATGACGGCGTTCTTGGGGTCGAGGGGGGCGTAGTTCATCGTGTGTATTCCTCCAGTCGCGCGCGCGCGTCGCGTATCTCTTCCTGAATCTGATCGCCGCTCAGGCGTGACTCCGCCACCATCCAGGCGCCGCCCCCGCCCTATACCACAGCCGATGCATAGTCAGTCGAGATGCTGAGATCTTTCCACTGCCTGTCTGACTCGAGCGTTTGGAGGGCGTGCTGCTCGGCCGCGTTATATGAGTCGCTTCCGAGCAACAGCCGCAGCGGCGGATCGGACAGAGATGCGAGATGCAAAACCGCCGCGGCCGCCTTGGCCGGATCGCCCGGCTGCTTGCCGTTGTAACTGCGCTGAAACCGCACGGTCGCCCCGACGGTCGCATCGTACTCCGGGCGCCCTTCGCGAAGATTCGTGGAAGCGCCCGCAAAGTCGGTGCGAAAGCCGCCCGGTTCGACGATCGTGACCTTTACGCCGAGCGGTCGGACCTCTCTGGACAGCGACTCCGAGAAGCCCTCGATACCAAACTTCGCCGCTGCGTATGGTGCGCGCCCGACCGGCCCGATGCGGCCGGCGATCGATGTTATTTGGATGATGTGTCCCGCCCCGCGCTCACGGAAGTATGGGAGCGCGGCCTTGGTCATGATGATGACGCCGAATAGATTGGTCTCGATCTGTGCGCGGAACTCGGCGAGCGACGTATCTTCGACCGGGCCCACATTGCCGTACCCGGCGTTGTTGACGAGCACATCCAAGCCACCGAAGGTGTCAATCGCCGCATCGACGGCATCCTTGGCCTGCGCTTCTTTCGTGACATCCAGTGAGACAGTTCGTACCCTCTCGCCGAACTTACGCGCAATATCGGTAAGGTGCTCGGAATTGCGGGCCGTCGCTACGACGCGATGGCCGGCTTCGAGAGCCGCCTCCGTGAACGCCCGACCAAGGCCGCGCGAACTGCCGGTAACCAGCCAAACCTGTGTTTTCATGAGCTGCTGACTGCTCATCGTGTAATCCCTTCTGGGCTGAGTGTAGGCGCACCCCAACGTCCATCACTCCTGGCAACGTGCCGGTCGTTGGCAAACGTCCCACTACAGGAAGCGTAACAGATGGGAAGGAAACGGTACGTATCGAAGTTTTGCCTGGCCCGACCCCCGAACAGTGGAGGTAGATCATGGCTCCAGCGGGCTCCCGGAGGCCCATCGCTCCGGAGGAGGGGGACGTCCCATCGCCTGGAGTACCCGTACGCCTTCGGGTCAACGGCACTGACCAGGCGGTGGACCTCGACCCCAGAACGACGCTGCTGGACGCGCTTCGCGAACACCTGCACCTGACGGGTACCAAGAAGGGCTGCGACCACGGGCAGTGCGGCGCCTGCACGGTGCTGATCAATGGCCGGCGCATCAACTCGTGCCTGACCCTCGCCGTCATGCACGAGGACGACGAGATCGTGACGATCGAAGGGCTGGGCTCGCCGGGC
>DASSXJ010000137.1 GCA_035703895.1 bacterium
ACGCCGATTCGATCCAGCCGGTGCGCTGGAGGTTCGCGGTAGGTTAGTGCATCAACGGGTTGGCAGCGTCACAGCCCCAACGCGGCGAACCGATTGCTCTTAGTTCTTATTAGAAGAGGTCGCAGCGCCGAATCTCTCCGCGGCCCGAGCTTTCGCTTTTGCCGCCTCCTCTTCTCGGTTCTTCGCCGGCGCGTTGGTGTCGAGCGAACAGAGCAGGCGAGTCGAAACGCCGGCGATTTCGTCCACTGCAGCCTGGAACGCGCCTTCGTTTGCCTTCGACGGTTTCGAAAACCCGCTGATTTTTCTCACGTACTGAAGCGCCGCGGCCCGAATTTCCTCGACCGTGGCGGGTGGATGGTAATTGAAGAGCGTTCTGATGTTCCTGCACATTGGAGCTGCTCCTCCTCGAATAGGCCGGTCCGCTAGGACACCGCCCACACGGCCTGCAGCAGACCGCTCGCCCGGCCCCGGCCAACGTAATAGGCCCACAACTTGGCGACGTGGCGGTTCCGGTCGAATGCCCGCAGGAAGCCGGCGATCTCATCCCTACTCAACGGAACGACCGGCCCGAGCGCGGCGGCCCGGTACATCGCCTCGGCATTCTCGACGAAATGCACGCAATCGACCAATACGGCCGGCACCGACTCCGCCGTGACCACCTGGCCGTGGGCCCGCAGCAGCATGGCGTGATGCTGCCCGAGAGACGCCGCCGCGGCGCGGCCCCGCGCCGGAGTGCTGACATGGCTCGGGTCGGGATGGATCGGGATGCCGTCCGCCCACCGCGCCGCGTGGTTCTTGATGGGTCTGAGCGGGATGCCGTCGACCAGGGTAAACACGGTCGCGACGTCATCGTGGAAATGCGCGACCGCGTGCACGTCACCGCGGGCACGAAAGATCTCGCAGTGCAGATGAACTTCCGCGGGCGGCCGCAGCCCCGCGGGGCCGGTCTCTACCGAGCCGTCGAAGTCGCAGATCAGCAAGTCGTCGGGTCCCAGATCGGCACGGCTCTGGTCGAAGGATTGAACCAGGAGCGCTTCCCGTCCAGGCAACCGGGCGGCGAGGTGGCCGCTGTACCCCAAGATCCCCAAATCGTTGAGGAGCAGCGTGCACGCGGCGACCTGCTCGCGCAACCTCCGCTCGATCGCCTCGGCCCGCACGTCCGTCTACGCTTCGGCAACCATCAGGTCGAGCGGCACCTGAGTCCCCAATCGCTCGTTGCCCGAATCTGTGATGATGAACGTGTGGCCGAAGAAGAGCCCCAGCAATCCATCCGGGGTGATCGGGTTGGGCTCGAGCATCAGGGTCATTCCGGGCTTCATGACCTTGTCCTCCGGATCGGCGTGAACGGCCTCGACCGAGACGTCCGGGGCGTGGCTGACCAGGTCCAGGCCATGCAGGATCGTGGGGCGCGATTGGTACCCCTTTTGGCGGAAGAACTGTGCCTTCTCGCGCAGCCCCTCAAACGAATTGCCGGGGCGGAGCTCCGCCGCCAGCAGATTGAACCCAGGGAGCACGACCTCGTCGAACATCCGCCGCACCTGATCCGTCGGAGCACCGACGCAAATGGGCACTCCCACTTGAGCCGTATATCCCTCATAGCCTGCCGCGAGTTCGTTGAGGACAAGATCTCCTCGCTGCAGCCGGCGGGCGGACGGGCGTGGGCTCCCGAAGACCATCCGCGGGCGATCCATGGGCGTCGACCCGATGATCAGGAAGTCGATCTCCCCGCCCCCTGCGAGGATCGCGTGAGCCGCGGCGGCCTTGAGGGCGTACTCCGGCACCCCCGGCCGCGCCGCCTCGACCATCGCGAGGGTCGCGGCTGCGCACAGGTCGCCCGCCCGGCGAACCCGCTCCAGTTCCTCGGCGCTCTTCATGACCAGGAACTCGTGGAAGAAGTCGCCGACGAACTCCATCCGCGCCGCCGGGAGCGCCTCGGTCAGCGTTCGGTACTGGTTCACCGGCAGGTAGTCGCCGTACCGGGGATCGATCACCGTGATGCCCAGCCGTCCCTCCTCGAGCTGTAACTCCCGGATCCGCTCCACGAGGATCTGGGCGAACTGCCCCCGCCCGGCCGGCCGCACGTCCTTCACCGCGACGGCGCGGCGAATCGCCTCGATGTGCGTGCCGCCCATCCCATACAGCAGCGTAGGGTCGCCCTCGCGGGGGACGAGCAGGTAGAGCGTGAGCGCGTGCCATTCCCGGTGATTGGTCAGCCAGAACAGCCCGCTTCCGTAGGACCAGTGATTCGGCCCGCCGCAGACGATCAGGCCGTCGAGCCCCATCCGGTCCATCTTGGCCCGGGTCCGCTCGTACCGGCGGCGGTACTCACCCTCGGAGAACCGCTCATACACGGCATCTTCGTAGTACGGGGTGCCCCGCATCCGGGCAAACGTCGCGCCCTGGTCGAGCGTGGATCGGATGGCGTCAAAGCCGGCGTCCTGCACTCCCGCGCCTCCCGAGTCGTTGATCACTGCCACCGCGCATCCCCGGTCCACCGGCCCAGCTTCGTCATCGTCGCGGTGATGAAGCCCAACTGCACGACCTGATCGTAGGTCGGCTTGATATCGGGCGTGATCGTGCCGATCCGGGTCTCCTCGTCCAGGCCGGCCTCGACCACGCTCTTCTGCAGTCCCTCGTTCACCGGCCAGATGCCCCGCGCCGCCAGCACATCGTAGGTGCGTCCGACAATATCCCGGTCGAACTTCGTGTACTTGACGCCGATCTCGACCGTGCGGTCACGGTTCTTGTAGATGAACCGGTTGGCCTCCACCAACGCCGACACGGCATCCTGCAGCAGCTTGGGGTCACCCCGCATCACGTCGCCGGTGGTCACGTAGGCGGCGTACCACCCTTTGGGAAGCACGTCGGAGAGGTAGGCCAGGACGTGCAGCGAGGGTTTGACTTTCGCCGCCTCAAACACCTGGTCGACGTGGATGACGAACGCATCCACCTGGCCGGTCGCGAGAGCGGGGACCCGCGAGCCCGTCGCGATGCTGACATACTGGACGTCCCGCGGCGTGAGGCCGCAGGTCTGCATCACCGCCCTGGCCATGGTCTCGGCATAGGCCCCGACACCGCCGGGCGTCCCGATCTTTTTCCCGCGCAGGTCTTCGCACCGCTTGATCTCGGCCTGGGCCACCATCGCCACGGGGTGTTTCGTGGCGTACGTCGCCACGGCCTTAAAGTCCCCTCCGCGCGCGGCCGCCGCGATGAACGGGGGGACGCCGGGGGCCGCGAGCTGAACCTCGCCGCGTCCGCCGATGAGGGCGCGGAGCGCAGCCACGCCGCCTTCGAACGTAAAGATCTTGACCTCGATGCCGTACTTGGCGAAGATCCCCGCATCCAGGGCCACCCACGGCGGGATGTGGACAAGATTGGGCGGGGTCGTCGGCATCGCCAGGCCCAACACCCGCAACTTCGGCTGCGCGGCCGCCATCCCGCCGAGCCCGGCGATCATGGCGGCGATAGCGATCACGGCGATCAGATGCCCCATCCACGTTCTCGACATGTGCGCTGCCCCTCCCGGAATGTCGTGTGTGCCGGTTACTCGTGCTGGGCCACGTGCAGCCACGGCGCGAGCGACCGCTCGATTCTTCGCAGCAGGCTCGTCAGGCCGATCCCGAGGACCATCAGCACCACGATCGGCACAAACAGGCGGTCCGTGCGGAAGTTGTTGGCGTACTGCACGATCATGTACCCCAAGCCGGTGATCGCCGTGTAGAACTCGGCGACGATCATCCCGACCAGTCCCCGCCCGATGCCGAGCCGGATCCCTGCGAGGATGTACGGCGCGGCGGACGGCACCATGAGGTCGCGCCACATCGACCATTCGCCGGCGGAGAAGGAACGGGCGACCTCGAGCAGCTTGGCATCGGTGTTCTTGACCCCCTGGAAGGTGTTGATCAAGATGGGAAAGACGCAGAAGAGGAAGACGAGGATCACCTTGGCCTTCACCTGAAACCCCGCCCACAGGACGATCAGCGGGATCAGGGCCACCGTCGGCGTCGAGTACAGGGCGTTGATGTATGGCTCCAGCGCGTACTCGACCGCGGCCCGCCTGCCCATGACGATGCCGAGCGGGATCCCGATCGCGATCGCGAGCCCCAGCCCGAGCGCCAGGACCACGAGGCTGCCCTGGAGGTAGAACCACAGCTCCCCGGTGCGCGCGAGTTCGACGAACGCTCTCGCGATCTGTGACGGATACGCGAAGATGACCGTATGGATCGTGCGGCCGTAGATCTCCCAGGCTGCCAGCCCGACGAGGACGGACGCGACTCGGATCACCGCGGGAGAGACCACCCCCCTCATGATGGCGCCGAGCCCGCCGTCACTTCCGGCCTCAACTGGTTCCAGATATAGCGGCGAAGGACCGCGTACCGGGGAGACGCGCGCACGGCCTCGGGATCGCGCGGCCGCGGGATGTCCACGTCGAGGAGTTCTTTGATGCGGCCGGGCCGCTGCGTCATCAGGGCGACACGGTCTCCCAGGATGATCGCTTCATCGATGCTGTGGGTGACGAACACCAGGGTTTTCCGCTGGATCCGCCAGAGCCGAAGCAGCTCCTCCTGCATCACCTCGCGCGTCTGCGCGTCGAGGGCGCCGAACGGCTCGTCCATCAGGAGCGCGCCGGGGTTCACCGCAAAGGCGCGGGCCAGCCCCACGCGCTGCTGCATCCCGCCCGACAGCTGATAGGGGTAGTGTCGCTCGAAGCCCGTGAGGCCGACCAGCTCGATACAGCGCGCGACGGTCGCCCGGCTCTCCTGATCGAGCCGCTTCCGCACGCGCAACCCATAGGCCACATTGTCATACACGGTTTTCCAGGGGAACAGCCCGAAATGCTGAAAGACCATGGCGACGTCCCGCCTGGGGGCGACGATCTCCGTCCCGTCGACGAGCACCCGCCCGCTGTCGGGGCGGCTGAGCCCGTCGATGATTCGGAGGAGCGTCGTCTTCCCGCACCCGCTCGGCCCGATCACGCAGAGCACTTCGTTTGGACGGACCTCCAGCGTGCACTCCTGGAGCGCCGCCCCCGCGCCCTGCCGGAAACTCTTGCACACCCGCTCCACGGCGATCCGGGGCCCGGCGGGGACGGCCGCTTGGCCGGGGACGGCCGCGGGGTCTAGGCGGGCTTGATCCTGTATCATGTGCGTACGTTGCACGTTCGCGCGCCGCGCGCCCCGCTCCTGTACGCCGCCCCGTGCGCCGTTCGCTCTGGGAGGGCGCCGCCGGCGCAGGCGGTTTGACGATCCGTGGAGAAAGGGTCCGAGCCCGGGCCGTGCGCGCGGAGGCGATCTGCGCGTGGACGCCCCGGAGACCCGGGACCGTTGCGTGAGGAGGTCGGTATGGAGTCAGTCAGGCAGTCTCTGTCCGTGCGTGCGCACCGCGCCCGCTCCCTGCTCTCCGCGGCGGCGGGCGTCATCGCGGTGTTCCTGCTCGGCCTGCCCGTCATCGGGGCCGACGTTGCGCTGCCGCTCCCGAACGTGGACATTCCGCCCGCCAAGGGGAAGACGGGATCCTTCGACATCATCGAGATCGACCAGGCCGCCCACTTGATGTACGTGGCCGACCGGACGACCGGGGGCGTGGACATCTTCGACATCTCCACCCCCTCGGCCAAGTATCTTCAGACAATCGCGACCGGGAGTCCACCGAACGGTGTGTCATTGGCCAAGAATGTGAACAAGGTGTTCGCCGGGACCAACGACAGCAACATCGCTATCATCGACATCAACCCCGCCTCCTCCACCCGTAACACCGTGATCGCCCGCCTGTCGTCCGGTGGCAAGAAGCGGGTGGATGAAATGGACTATGACGCCAAAGACAAGAAGCTCTACGCGGCCAACAGCGACGACGGATTGGTCACCTCGGTCGATGCCGTCAAGAACACGATTATCAAGCAGTTCAAGAATCTCGGAGAGGGTCTCGAGCAGCCGCGCTACAACGCGGCCGACGGCATGATGTACATGACGAGTTCCGACCAGAACGCCGTCTACCAATTCGATCCGGTGACGGACGCGCTGGTCGGGAAGCACAATGTCGGGGCCGACTGCGACCCGAACGGCCTGGCGATCAATCCGAGGACAAACCAGGCTCTGCTGGGATGCTCGAACAAGAAAACCCCGATCACAGTGCTGTGGGACTTGAAGACGCACGCGGTCATCGCGAAGTTTGACCAAGCCGGTGCTGGGGATATGGCATTCTACAGTCCAAAGACGAACCTGTGGTTCTTCGCGGCGTCCAACTTTCCCAAGGGAGCAGCCCTCGCGGTCTTCGGCGGGTCGCCGGTCCGCTGGCTCGCCAACCTGCCGACGGCGGTGGGGAGCCACGCCGTCGCCTTCGACGAGACGAACCACGTGATCTACACCTTGGACCAGCGCCCGAACAGCGCCGGGCTCATGGCGTTCTGGTTGCCTGAGATCCCGAAGTAACCGGGTCGGGGCCGGGCCGGTGGCATCGAGCCGCCGGCCCGGTTGGTGTGTCCGCGGGACGAGGGCTACCGCGGGAGGCCGGCGAGCCGGGCCAGCGCCTCGAATACCGCAGCGCAGTCCTTGTGCTCGAGCCCCATCGCCCGCGCGGCCGTCAGGAACTCGTTTCCGAGCGAGGTGGTGGGCAGGGCGACGTCGAGCGCCCGGCCCATCTCCAGCGCCAGCAGCATGTCCTTCTGCATCATGTTCACGTCGAAGAGGACCTCTTCCGGGTCCCGGAGCACGAACGGACCGCGGTACCGGAGCATCGGCGAGGCGAGGGCGCTGTTCAGGAGGACCTCGACCGCGGTCTCGCGCCGGATCCCGCCCTTCTCGGCCAAGAGCACGCCCTCGCTGAAGGCCAGCATCTGCGCTGTGAGGTTCAGGTTGGTCGCGATCTTCATGAGCGCCCCCTGGCCGTGACCGCCGACGTAAGTGACCTTGGGGCCGATGTCCAGCAGGATCGGCGTGACCGCATCGCACGTCGCCCGCTCTCCGCCCACCATGAACGTCAGCTTCCCTTCCCGGAGGCTGACGGTGCTGCCCGACACGGGGGCGTCGAGCATCTTCCCCCCACGCTCGGCGACCCGCGCCGCGAGGTGCTTGCTCGCCGCCGGGCTGACGGTGCTCATGTCGACGTAGATCTTGCCGGGGCCGAGACCCGCCAGGATCCCGTCGGGCCCCTCCGTCACGGCGTGAAGCGCCGGAGTGTCCCTCACCATCGTGAACACCACGTCGGCGGCCTCGGCGACCGCCCGCGGCGTCTCCGCCCACGTCATCCCGCGGTCGAGTAGGGGCTGGGCTTTGGCCCGCGTCCGGTTGTAGCCCACGACCTTGCGCTTCGCCGCAAGGAGCCGCCCGACCATGCCGCTTCCCATGGAGCCGAGCCCCACGAATCCCAGCGTGCTCACGGCCTCCGCTCCTCTCGGTCCGTCCTCGGCGGCGCGGGTCAGCCCGCGAGAACGCCTTCTTCGATCATCCGGGCCACGCGCTCGATCCGCTCGTTGAACATCTTCTCGCCCAGTTCCGCGGTGGAGCCGCGCGCATCCCCCAAGATCCCGGTGGGGCTCATCGTGTCCATCGGCGGCGGTACCTTGGAACGCCAGCGGATCGACGCGTCGCCGACAAACCCCTCGCACGCCTTGGCCATCTGCACGAGCTCCGGGCGGTGCGCCAGCATGAGCGACGTCTCGCCCTGGGCCGCGTGCACCCCCAGCCGGGCCATATCCAGCCCCTCGCGGGCGGCAAACTTCTTGGTGCTCTCCAGCCACTCGTCGAAATCGGTGATCGTCGAGATCCGAATGTCCCGGTGCTCCTCGCGCAGCCGCGCGAGCACGCTCCGGATCGCGCGGTAGTTGCCCCCGTGGCTGCAGAGGAGGATGATCTCGCGGAACCCGTGGTGCGCCAGCGATCGGCACACGTCGACGATGATGGCTTCCAGGGTCGATTCCTCGATGCTCACCGTGCCGGCCATCGGGAGGTGCCCGACCGAGTACCCGAGGGATACCACTGGCGCGACGAGAGCGTCCCCCAACCGCCGGGCCAGGCGCTCACCGGTCGCGTAACCGAGGTACGTATCCGTGCCGATCGGCAGGTGGGGACCGTGCTGTTCCATCGCCCCCAACATGACGATGACGCGTCGCTTTCCCGAGGCGATCGCGTCGGTCACCTCGGGCCAGGTCATTTCCTCGATCAGCACCGTGTCTTTCATTGGTCTGTGACCTCCTCTTTGCGGCTCAGGTCCCGAATGGCAGGCGCACGAACCTTCCCAAGCGAACTTCGTGGCGAACGGCGCGGACTCCCGCGACCTGGCGCCCCATCGGAGGTGATTCCTCATCGTGGCGTCGCGCAGAAAAAAGACGAGACGGATTCAGCGTCCGGCACCGAACGTGGATCAGCAGCGCCCGGCGAATCCACCGGTGCGGGGCCGGCCTCTGTCCGAGGCGGAAGAGAGAGCCAGAACCCAAGTCGCCAAGATGGAAAAGCGACTCAGAAAGTTGGTCTCGGGCCGCGATCGCGGCCCGAGGTGATGGCGGTCCCTCAGATTCGCAGTCTGGGGTCGAGGACGTCCCGGAGGCCGTCGCCGAGGATATTGACGCCCAGGACCGTGAGCATGATCGCGATCCCGGGAAACGTCGAGATCCACCATCCGTCCCGGAGGTAGTCCCGGCCCTCGCTCAGCATCCGGCCCCACTCGGGGGTGGGCGGCTGGCTCCCCAGGCCGATGAACGAGAGGCCGGCCGCGGCCAGGATCGCGGTGCCCATCCCCAGAGTCGCCGCGACGATGATCGGCGCCACGACGTTCGGGAGGATGTGCCGGATGAGGATGGTCGAGATCGGCACGCCGACGACCCGGGCGGCTTCGACGTACAGCTGTTCTTTGGCGATGAGCACCGATCCTCGGACGAGGCGCGCGTAGAACGGGATCGCAGAGATGCCGACCGCGATCATGAGGTTGCGCAGGCTGGGCCCGAGCACGCTGACGATCGCCAGCGCCAGCAGAACGCCCGGGAACGCCAGCATGACGTCGATGAGCCGCATGAGGAGTCCGTCCACCCTCCCTCCGTAGAACCCGGCCACGAGGCCGACGGCGGTCCCCGCGGTCGCGGCGATCCCGACCGAGATGAAGCCGATGGTGAGCGAAATGCTGGATCCGTGGATGACCCGGCTGTAGACATCCCGGCCGTACTGATCCGTGCCCATCCAGTGGACTTTGTCGGGCGCGCGAAGTGCAGCCGCGATGTCGATCTTGGTGGCGCTTTGGGGCGCGAGCACGCTCTGACCGAACGCGATGAGGATGAGCACCATGACGATGCCCATCCCCGCCATGGCCCCCCTATGCCGGCGCACACTCGGCAGCATGCGCGCCCACGAGGAGCGAGGTGCCCGCGGGGCGATCGGAACGGCCATCTCAGCCATAGCGAATCCGCGGATCGACCGCGGCGTAGATCACGTCCACCGCGAGGTTGATCAGCACATATCCCAACGCCACGAAGAGCACGATGCCCTGCACCAGCGGAAAGTCTTTGTTCAGGATCGCGCCGACGAGGAGCCGGCCGATCCCGGGCCGGCCGAACACGGTTTCAATGAAGACCGTCCCGGCGAGTAACTGGCCGAACTGCAGCCCGAAGATCGTGATGATCGGGATGAGCGCGTTCTTGAGGCCGTGGCGCAGCACGACCCCCGGGCTCGCCAGCCCCTTCGCCCGCGCGGTGGTCATGTACTCCATCCGCAGCACCTCGAGCATGCTCGAGCGGGTGAGCCGGGCGATGATCGCCGCGGCGCCCAGGCCGAGGGCGAGGGCCGGCAGCGGGAGGTGATCGAGCCCGCCCCCGCCTGTGGCGGGCAGCCACCCGAGGTGCAGGGAGAAGGCGAAGATCAAGAGCAGGCCAAGCCAGAACGAGGGCATCGAGACGCCCACGAGAGCCACCAGCATCGAGCCGAGATCCATCCACGAGTTCTGGCGGACCGCGGCGACGATGCCCAACGTCATCCCGACGGCACTGCTCAGGAGAAGGGCTGCGATCGCCAACTGCATGGTGGACGGTGCGACTTCGATGATCTCGGTAGTCACCGGACGCCGGTCGCGAATCGAGTCTCCCAGATTACCGTGCGCGGCGTTCCAGACGAACCGGCCGTACTGCACGGCGAACGGCTCGTTGAGATGCAACTGGGCGCGCATCCTCGCGATCTGCTCCGGATTTGTGACGAACTCGCTCAACATCATCTTGACCGGGTCGCCCGGGATGAGGAACAGCATCGAGAACACGGCGAGGGTGACGCCGAAGACGACAGGGACGGTGACGAGAAGCCTCGCGGATATATATCGGGTCACGGCCTGCCTCTGGAGAAGACGGGGCCGGGGCCGGTGAGACCGGCCCCGGCCGGGCGATTACTTCGCGAGGGACACGTCGGTCAGGATGGGATACGCGGAGTAGTTGTAGGCGGTGCCCTTGACGTTCCCCCGCATGATCCAGACCGAGAGCTCATCCACCAGGGGCACGGTGACCGCCTGATCGACGAGGATTTTCTCGATCCGCAGATAGATCGCCCGCCGCTTCGCGGGGTCAAACTCCACCTTGCCCTCGGTGATCAGCTTGTCCACGTCGGCGTTCGAGTAGCATGCCCAGTTGAAGTTGCTGTGCACGGTCGCCGAGGAGAATAGTCCGTACATCACGTTGTCCCAGTCGACGGATCGAAGGAACAGCACAGGTCCGTTGGTGGCGCAGTGGTAATTGTCCTCGTACCACGGCGGCCTGGCCTGGCTCTTGATCCTCGCATCGACGCCCAACTGGAGCAGCTGCCCCTGCAGCAGCTCGATCTCCGGCAGGTTGCCGGCGCCGTAGTTGATCGAGTTGATCAGGATCGTGAGCGGCTTGCCGTCCTTCATCCGGACGTTGTTGGGCCCCAACTTCCAGCCGGCCTCGTCGAGGAGCTGGGCGGCTTTCTGGGGATTGTACGCATACTGTGCGCACAACGCCGGAGCGGGCAGCATCGCCTGGGTGACAGGGGCGCAGGCCGCCTTGCCGAGGCCCTTATAGACGGACTCGATGAACGCCGCCCGGTTCACCCCATAGTTCAGCGCCTGGCGCACCTTGAGGTCGTTGGTCGGTGGGATCGTGACGTTCAGCACCCAGATCCGCGGCGCCCCCGGGTAGGGAGTGCGCTCTACCCTGAAGTTCTTGTCCTTTTCTAGCCGTGCGAGGGCCGGCGCCGGAAAGTTTATGGTGCTGACCATCTGCGTTTCCCCAGATTCGACTGTCGCCGTCCGGGTCCCCGGCTCGGGGATGATCTTGAACACGATCCGATCGAGGGGGGGTGGCCCCTGGCGATCGCTCCAGGGCGCCTTGCGGTTGTAGTCGGGGTTGCGGGCGATCGTGATGTGATCCTTCTGCGAGTACTCGGTCACGAGAAACGCCCCGCTGCCCACCGGTTTCTGGTTGACCGCGTCGCCCTGCGTTGGCGTGGTCTTCGGCGAGATCAGCGCGAGGGTTCCGCCGCTCGCATAGACCAGGAATGGCGCGTTGGCTTCCTTGAAGCTTACTTGAACCGTGTAATCATCGATCACTTTGGAGCCCGCGTATCCGATCAGCGCGAGCAGCGCCCCGCCCGCTTTGAAGTTGGGGTCGACGATCCGGTCGAAGTTCCACTTGACCGCCGCGGCGTTGAGCGGTGCCCCGTCGCTGAACTTGACGTCCTTCCGGAGGGTGAAGGTGTAGGACTTCCCATCCGGGGACACCTTGTAGGCGGTGGCCAGCCAGGGCACGACCTTGCCGTCTGTCCCCTGGTACATGAGGTTCTCCATGACACTCGAGGTGATCTGGTACGTCACCGCCGAGGGTGAGGCGTGGGGGTCGATCGTCGGCGGCTCCTGGTCCAACCCCACCGTGAGGGTGCTGCCGGGGGTTGGTGCGGCTCCCGCCCCCGTGCCGGCCAGCGCCAGCACGAGAACGGCGACGGCCGCCGCCCACCACGCGCGTGGTTCAGTTCGCATCACACATCCCTCCCCTGAATGCGCATAGGACGCACCGGCCCTTTGGATGGATAGGCAAATGCGGCGAGTTCACGCTGTGATCGAGATGTGGCGACCGCGTGCTCCGGCGCGGGGTCGCAGGACCCCACTTTGGGATTCGGCGAAAACGGCCAGGCCCCTGGTTCCGGGCTCGGGTTACTCGGTCGGCGCCGGCTGGGTCGCGGGGACGGGGAAGACCGCTTCGCGCAGATACCGGGCCGCGTCCTCCGGAGGGACGGTGTTGATGTAAAAGCCCGACCCCCACTCGAACCCGGCCACCTGGGAGAGGCGCGGGATGATCTCGATGTGCCAGTGATAGAAATGGCCGACCTTGGTATCGTACGGGGCGGTGTGGATAATGTAGTTGTATGGGGGGTTGCTGAGGCATTGGTACAGGCGTCCCAGCGTCTGGTGCATGATGTCGGCGAGGGCAGCGATCTGATCGTTACCGATGTTGCCGAAGCTGGCCTCGTGACGCTTTGGCACGACCCAGCATTCAAATGGGCACCAGGCGGCAAATGGGGCGAACGAGAGGAATTCGTCGTTCTCCCACACGACGCGGAACCGCCCCTCCGCTTCCTGCTTGAGCACGTCGCAGTACACGCAGCGTCCTTCGCGGGCGAAGTGCGCCTGGGCGCCTTCGAGCTCTTCCGTTGCCCGCTTCGGCACGATCGGCAGCGCGATCAATTGGGAGTGGGGATGGCTCAGCGAGGCCCCCGCCGGCCGCCCGTGGTTCCGAAACAACAGGAGGTACTTGAAGCGGTCGTCTCGGTCGAGGTCGCGATATCGTTCCCGGTACATCCAGAACGCCGTGCGGATCTGCGCCGGAAGCATGGTGGCGGGGTGGAGCGCGTGTTGAGGGGTCTCGATGATGACCTCGTGGGCGCCCAAGCCGCCCATCGTCTCGAAGAGGCCGTCGACGGCCACCTGCGCCGTCCCCTCGATGCGCAGCGCCGGAAATTTATTGGCGACGACGCGGACTTCCCACCCGGGTGAGTTGGGAGCCGTCCCGGGACGCCGGACCGCGGCGATCTCCGGTGGCGTCCGCCCCTCCTGTCCTTCGCAGAACGGACAGGACGCGGAGTGGTTTTGCAGCGGCTCCCCGGGCGGGAAATCGGTCGGGCGCGCCGCGCGCTCCGTGGCAATGATTACCCACCGGCGGGTAATCGGGTCCTTCCGTAGCTCAGGCACTGCGCCACCACGTCCTTTCGCCGTTCCTCATCCTAGGTGCACTTCCCCGATGAGTTCTAGACTCTTGACGGAACCCCGGCTCCGGCCCGCGCCGCGACGACCCGGCGGTACGCCGCGACGTATCGGTCCGCCGACCTGCCCCACGAGAAATCCTGGCGCATCCCCACGGCCTGAAGCCGCCGCCAGACCTCCGGCTTCCGGAATGTCACGAGGGCTCTCGTGACGGCGCCGAGGAGTGCGTCGGATGAATACCCCTCGAACACAAACCCGTTCGCGATCCCGCGCGCGCGGGCGTCGGGGGTGGCGTCGACGATCGTATCGGCGAGCCCGCCGGTCTTCCGCACCACCGGAACGGTGCCGTACCGGAGGCTGTAGAGCTGGTTGAGCCCGGACGGTTCGTAACGGGACGGCATGAGGAAGATGTCGGCGCCGGCTTCGATGCGGTGCGCGAGGGTCTCGTCAAACCCCAGGGTCACCGCCGCGCGTCCTCGATACCGCTCCCCGATCTCCTGAAATCGCGTGTGATAGGCCGGGTCCCCGGTGCCGAGGAGGGCGAACTGCGCGCCCATGTCCATCAGCGTCTCGATGATCGCCGAGACCAGGTCGAGGCCTTTCTGGTCCGCGAGCCGGGTGATCATGCCGATGAGCGGCGCGCGCGGCTCGGGGGCCAGCCCCAACGCCCGCTGCAGCTGCTCCTTGCACGCGGCTTTGCCCGTGAGGTCCTCGGGCGTGTAGGTGGCCGGGATCAACCGGTCGGTCGCCGGATCCCATGCGGCGTAGTCGACCCCGTTCAAGATCCCAACGAGCGAGCCCGCGCGGTTGCGGAGCACGCCCTCGAGACCGCAGCCGAACTCCTCGGTCTGGATCTCGCGCGCATATTGTGCGCTGACTGTGCTGAGGAGATCGGCGAAGACGAGCCCGCCCTTGAGGAGGTTGATCTTCCCGTAGAACTCGATCCCGGCCGGGGTGAACATGTCTGCGGTCAGGCCCGTGACGGGCAGCTGCTCGGGCGGGAACAGGCCTTGGTAGGCGAGGTTGTGTACGGTGAAGAGGGTGCCGGTATTCGCGGTCACCGCGTCGCGCGGTTCCACACGAAGCCAGACAGGGAGCAGCGCGGTCTGCCAGTCCTGGCAGTGCAGGACCTGGGGCGACCAGCCGATGTGCCGCAACAAGGCGAGCGTGCCTCGGCAGAATGCCGTGAACCGCTCGAGATTGTCCGGATAGTCGTGCCCGCCCTCACCGTAGAGCCCCGGACGGTCGAAGTACCGGTTGCTGGCGACGAGATGCACGGGCACGGCGCTCCCCGGCAGCCGTGATTCGAAAAACTGAACCGGTACCCGGGCGGTTCCGAGGGGCACCGCCGCCTCCCCGATCGGCCGGAAGGCGAATCGGTCGCGATTGATCGATTGATACGCCGGAAGCGCGACGCGGACGTCGCACCCCGCATCCGCGAGGGCCCGTGGGAGCGCTCCCGCCACATCGGCCAGGCCGCCCGTTTTGGCGAACGGCACCGCCTCGGAGGTGCAGACGCACACCCGCAGGCGATCGCTCATGGGCGCGGGGCAAAGATGCGACGCACGAGGTCAATTCCCACGACGCCCGGTGTTCGCCATGAGCGAAACGGGTCCTTCATACGTTCGCGTGGAACCTCGCCCGCGCTTCATCCGTTCGAAGGAGGGATACCGCCGCCCTGAACCCTTCGTTTGGGGATCAGGTGCTGGTGCAGGAGGTCCTCGGGTGTGGCCGGAACATACCGGGCGACCGTCGTCACACCAGGGCGTCATCAGGGAGGGATGTGCATGCGGTCATACACGAGGGCGATGTTTGCAGTAGTCATCGTGCCCGCGCTGCTCCTGGGCCTGGTGACGACCGGGCAGCCCGCTCCGTCCGAGATCAAGATCGGAGCGGTCCTGCCGCTCACCGGGCCGTTCGTCGCCTCGGGGCAGTACTTCAAGCAAGGCTACACGATGGCGATCGACGAGATCAACAAGGCCGGCGGGCTCGACGTCGGCGGCCAGAAGTACACGGTCAGCCTGACGATCCTGGACGACGGCAGTGACGCGACGCGCTCCCGGAGCCTCGTGGAAAAACTGGTCACCGACCAGCACGTCAACTTCCTCCTCGGAGGCTACGACACGTCCCTGGTCGAGGCGCAAGAAGTCGTCCCCGATCAGTACAAGATTCCGTACGTCGAGGGCGGCGGGGCGGCCTCGGAGATCTTCAAGCGCGGCTACAAGTACGTGTTTGGCACCCTGGCCAGCATCTACAACATGGGCAAGTTCACCGCGGACTTTATCAGCGCCCAGCAGTCGGCGGGGAAGCTGCCGAAGCCGCTCACGATCGCGCTCGTGTGGGAGAACACGGACCACGGAAAAGACTATGAGACGGCCTTGGTCGAGGAAGCGCAGAAGCACCCGGACCTGTTCAAGATCGTGCTGAACCAGCCGTTCCAGCTGAACGGGAGCGACTTCAGCCCGCTCCTCCAGCAGGTGAAGGCGTCCAACGCGCAGGCGTTTCTCTCCGACGCCCACCTGCCCGATTTCATCACGATGCACCGCCAGTATCTGCAGCTCGGCCTCTACCACCAGTTCGTCACCTACGGCGGCCGGGGACCGGACCAGCGGGGCCGGCAGGCGCTCGGACCGGGCGCCGATTACCTCGTCGCCGCGGTGTGGTGGACCCCCGCGCTCAAGGACCCGGCCTCGCAGCTCTTTACCGAGAAATACATGCAGCAGTACCATCAGATACCCGATTGGTTCCAAGCCCTCTCGTACGACACCGCCCGGGTGCTCTTCCAGGCGATCCGCGAGGCCAAGAGCCTCAACGGACCGGTGGTGCGCGATGTCCTCTCCAAGCTCGTGATGCGGAACTCGCTGCTGCCCGGCGGCGTGATCCGCTTTGCGCCCGACGGCCAGATCATCGCGCCGTACGTAATGGTGCAAAACACGCCGGGCAACACCGTGCGAATCGTCTGGCCCAAGAAGCTGCCTGAAGCGCGGGACCCCAGCCTCCCGATGCCTCACGTGCAGTAGCGGGAGGGTCAGGCGGGATCAGGCGGAGGTGTTCTCGGCCCAGAACTTGATCTCGATCGGCATCGCTGCGCTGTTGACCGCGGGGCTGTACGCCATTATGTCGTACGGCCTCGCGATCATTTACGGGGTCATGAAGGTCATCAACCTCAGCCACGCGGGGTTTCTGATGCTGGGCGCATTCATGACCCTCGTGTACTTCCAGTGGTGGCATCTCGATCCGGTCGCGGGGGCGTTCGTCAACCTCCCGGTGTTCTTCGTGGCCGGGTGGGTGGTCTATCGGATTCTGGTCCGCCGCGTCGCGACGGCGCTGCCGATCGCCTCGCTGCTGCTGCTCTTTGGCCTGTGGTTGGTGATCCAAAACCTCGCCGTGGCGATCTGGGGAGGCGAAGATCAGTCGATCATCACCTCGTACACGTACAAGGCGCTGACCCTCTTTGGGTTTCGCATCCCGGTGACGCGGCTGATTGTGTTCGCCGTGGCGCTCGCGGTGCTCAGCATCCTCCACTTTGCCCTGGGCCACACCTTCATCGGCAAGGCGCTCCGCGCCACCGTCCAGGATCCGACGGCTGGGCTGCTCGTGGGCATCGACACCGAGCAGATCAGCGCGATGGCGTTCGGGCTGGGGACGGCGTTCGCCGGCTTCGCGGGGAGCCTGCTCACGCTCCTCTTCAGCTTCAATCCGGATTTCGGCGGATCGTTTCAGCTCAAGAGCTTCACGATCATCGTGCTGGGCGGACTGGAGAACCTCGCCGGTGTGACGGTAGGGGCGGCGGTCCTCGCGTTCACCGAGTCGTATGCGGTGTTGTTCATGCGGGCCAGCCTGCAAAACGTGATCGCGTACGCCCTCCTCGTCGTGGCGCTCGTCGTGATGCCCGGCGGGATCGGGCAGTTCCTCCAGCGGCGGTCCTGACCATCCACCCGTGATGCCGCGCGCCCGCATCGCCGTCGTTCCGGCGCTGGTCGTTGGGGTCATGCTCGCGTTGGTCCCGGTCCTCGCCCCCCGGAACATCACGCTCATCAACCTGGGGTTCCTGACGTTCCTCTTCGTCGCCCAGGGCGTGGCCTGGAATATCCTCGGCGGGTACGCCGGCTACGTGTCCTTCGGGTACGCCGCGTTCTTCGGCCTCGGCGCGTACACGACCGCGCTGCTCTGGCTCGGGGGATGGCCGCCCGTCCTCACCTACCCGGTGGCCGGGGTGATCGCAGCTGCGTTCTCACTCGTCGTGGGCGTGCCGACGCTTCGGCTGGTCGGCCCCTACTTTTCCATCGCCACGATCGGCGTCGGCGAAGCGATGCGCATCCTGATGCTGAATCTGGACCGGGTCACCGGTGGCGCGTCGGGGTTGAACCTTCCCACGTCCGTTCCGTCGAAGAGCTGGTTCTATCTGGTGGCCCTGCTGTTCGCGGCCGCGGCCATCGCGGCGGCCGCCGTGATCCGCCGATCCCAGTTTGGGCTGGGGCTCCTGGCCCTCCGCATGGACCTCGAGGCGGCTGAGGGGCTCGGGGTGCCGACCGCGCTCTTCAAAAATCTGGCGCACATCGTGAGCGCATTCATCGTCGGGGCGTGCGGCGGCTTGTACGCGACGTATTTGCAGTACGTTCACCCGGACACCGTCTTCAGCTTTACACAAAGCATCAGCCTGGTGCTGATCGCGCTGATCGGAGGCATCGGCACCGTGTGGGGTCCCGTGGTGGGCGCCGTGGTCTTTTACGCGGTCCAGGACTACCTGCAGACGCGCTATCCGACCTTCCACCTCTTGGTGTACGGGGCGCTCTTGATCGTGATCCTGCTCTTCGAGCCGAACGGGTTGGTGGGGCTGGCCGCCAGACTGCGCCGGCCCCGCACCCCGGTGACTCCCGCGGGCGCGCGTCCCGCCGGCGCGGGGGCGGAGCGGCCGGCATGAGGCCCGCGCTGACGCTCGGCCACGTGACCAAACGGTTCGGTGGGCTGCAGGCCGTCCAAGACGTCTCGATGGAGGTCGTGGCAGGCCAGATTACCGGCCTGATCGGCCCGAACGGGGCGGGCAAGACCACGCTGTTCCGGATCATCAGCGGCGGCATGCGCCCGACGGCGGGCCGCGTGCGATTTGGAGACCGGGACATCACCGGCTTGAGCCCGCACGCGGTCTGCCGGCTCGGCGTGTGCCTCACGCATCAGATCGTCCGGCCGTTTCTCGACCTCACGGTGCTGGAAAACGTGATGGTCTCCGCGGCGTTTGGCAGCGGAGGCCGGATCACGAACACGGCTCGGGCCGAGGCGCTGGACGTCTTGGAGTTCACTGGACTGTCCGCCCGACGCGACCTTCCGGCGTCCGTCCTGACCCTCGCCGAACGCAAGCGCCTGGAGATCGCCCGCGCGTTGGCCACCCGGCCGGCCGTGCTCCTCCTCGACGAGGTCCTGGCCGGACTCAACCCCTCGGAATCCGAGCGGGCGGTCCATCTCGTCCGGCAGATTAGGTCTCGCGGGGTCACGATCGTAATGATCGAGCACGTCATGCGGGCGGTGATGGCGCTCTCCGATCGAGTGCTGGTGTTGAACTACGGGCAGCTCATCGCCGACGGGCCGCCCACCGACGTGGCCAACCTCCCCCAGGTGATCGAGGCGTACCTGGGGCAGCGGCTCGAGGGGTAGGACGTGGCCGTCCTCGAGGTGGCCTCGATCGTCGCCGCGTACGGCCAGGTGCGCGCCCTTTGGGATGTATCCCTCGAGGTCGACGAGGGCGAGATCGTCACCCTGCTCGGGGCGAACGGCGCGGGGAAGACCACAACGATGCGCGTGCTCTCCGGGCTGATGCGGCCCCGGGCCGGGATGGTCACCTTTGCCGGCCAGCGCATCGACCGGCTCCCGCCCCCCCGCATCGTGCAGGCGGGCCTCGTGCAGATTCCCGAGGGGCGGCGCCTCTGGCCGCGGATGACGGTCCTCGAGAACCTCGAGCTGGGTGCCTACCCTCGGCACCTGCGCGCCCAGCGGCACGAGGCGATGGCCTGGGTGTTCTCGCTCTTCCCCCGTCTCAACGAACGGCGGGATCAGCTGGCCGGCACGCTCTCCGGCGGGGAGCAGCAGATGCTGGCGATCGGCCGGGGGCTCATGAGCCGCCCCAGGCTCCTCATGTTGGACGAGCCGTCGCTGGGGCTCGCGCCGATCCTCGTGCGGGAAGTCTTCAGGATCATCACCGAGATCAACGCCCGTGGGGTGACCGTGCTCCTTGTCGAGCAGAACGTGCGTCAGGCCCTTGAGATCGCCCACCGCGGGTACGTGCTGGAGACCGGGCGGATCGTCCGGTGCGGGTCCGCCCGGGATCTGCTGGAGGATCCCGAGATCAAGCGCGCCTATCTCGGCCTGTAGGCCCGTCCCTACTGCGGTTCACCGCAGAGAATCAGCATCAGGTCGTTGACGTTGGTGTTGGTCGGCCCAACTCGAATCAAGTCGCCGACGGCGTCGAGAAGGGGATACGCGTCGTTGTCGGTGAGATGCCGGATCGGATCGAGTCCCTTCGCGCGCGCCCGGGCCCACGCCGTCCCATCCGACACTCCCCCGGCCGCGTCGGTGGGCCCGTCCGTGCCGTCCGTCGCGAAGCTCACGAGGAGCACAGCGGGAAGCCCGGCCAGCGCGCGTCCCGCGCTGAGCGCGAGTTCCTGGTTCCGCCCGCCTCGACCGGGGCCGGTCACCGTCACGGTCGTCTCGCCCCCACACACGAGGCACGCCGGAGGAGCGATCGGGTGCCCGGTGGCCGTGATCTCGCGTCCGATCGCGGCCAACAGCCGCCCCACCTCTCGGGCTTCGCCTTCTATATAGGTAGAGAGTAATCGGGCATGGAACCCGAGGCGCCCGGCCTCGGCGACCGCCGCGCGGGCGGCGAGAGCGTTGTCGGCGATGACGGTGGTGGCAGCGTTGGCGAACGCCGGGTCTCCCGGCTTAGGTGTCTCGGTAAGGTTCCCCGCCGCGCCCTGCCGCAACGTAGCGAGGACGGCAGGCGGGACGCGCTCGCCGAGGCGGTACTTCTCGAGGACAGCCAGCGCGTCCGCAAACGTCGTCGGGTCCGGGGTGGTCGGCCCGGATGCGATTGCGTCGATCGGGCTGCCGACGATATCCGAGATGAGCACGGTGACGAGCCGCGCCGGCGACGCGGCTCGTGCCAGCTGTCCGCCCTTGATCCGGGAGAGATGCTTGCGAACGATGTTGATCTCTGTGATGTCCGCCCCGGAGCGAAGCAGGAGGTCGGTGGCGGCGATCTTGTCCTCGAGCATCAAACCTTCTCGAGGGAGGGGGAGCAGGGCCGATCCGCCGCCGGAGATCAGGCAGACGACCAGGTCCTGGCGGCTCAGCCCCGAGACGAGCGAGAGGGTCTCCGCCGCCGCCGCCTCTCCCGCGGTATCCGGGAGGGGATGGCCGGCTTCGACCAGGGCAATACGTTTGAGGGAGACTGTGTAGCCCGTCTTCACGACGACGAGCCCGGCGGTGACCCGGTCCCCGAGGATGTCCTCCACCGCCCGGGCCATGGGGGCGCACGCCTTGCCGGCCCCGACCACAATCACGCGCCCTCCCGGCACGAGCGGGAACAGGTGGCCATCCACCACGAGCGTGTCGCCGTCGAGTGTGACCGCGCGCGCCGTCGCGCCGTACGCATCGACGGCGCCGAGCGCGCCGCCGAGAATCTGGGTCGCCGCGCGCCGGAGCCCGGTCGTCCCCGGGACCAGGGTCAAGGCATCGTCGATGCGCATCGGGATCCGGGATCAGCCCACCCGTTCGACCTTCACGTTGCTCGAGCCGCGGACCGCCTTGAAGACCGCCGGATCGCCGTCGACCCGGCCAAAGACGTTGACCGGGCTTGCGGGCCGGATCTCCGAGCCGCGGCTCGCCGGCGTCGGCCCGAAGAAGATGCAGAATGCGGTCCCGGGCGGCCAGTAGCCGAGATCGCCTATCTCCACGACCTCGCGGGGGAACTCCGGCGCACAGGTCACCGGAATGGAGAAGTAGACCTCATCTCCCCACGTGCTGCCCCGCCCTTCGATGGGCAGCGCGTCCCAGATCGCGCTTGCGGTCCGGCTGCTGTTGAGCGTCGCCTCGCAGGTGACGTTCGCCGCGGTGATGCGAACCTTCCGCATAGTCCCTCCTATTCGAGGACGATCGCGCCCATCCGGCCGTTCGGAGGCACGGCGATCACGCGGGTCGCGGAACCCCCGCGCCGCGCGATCGCGGCCCGGGCTGTGTCGCGGGCGAGCGCCGCCAGGTTGTTCACCTCGCTCAAATGCGCCAGGCACACCGTCCGGGTTCGCTCCACCGCCGTGCGTGCCAGCGCGCGGGCGGCGTCATCGTTGCTGAGGTGCCCCTTGGGACCCAGGATCCTGTTCTTCAGGAACCACGGATACGCGCTGACGTTGAGCAGGGGCAGATCATAGTTGGATTCCAGGATCACCAGATCGGCCCTCGACAGGTACGGATCGAGGGTCTCGCCGGCGCTGCCCAAGTCGGTCGCGACCGCGATCCGATGCCGGCCGACCTGGAACGCGAACCCCACGGGGTCCGCCGCGTCGTGTGAGACGGGGAACGCGGTCACCTCGAACGGTCCGACTTGAAACGGCCGGGCGGTGTCGAAGGGCGTGATCGTGGCGCCGGTCAGGCTCGCGCCGGCCGCGGCGACCGTGGCCGCGGTGGCCATCACGCGTATGCCAAACGCCCGGCCGAGAGGGCCCGCGGCGCGGGCGTGATCCTCGTGCTCGTGGGTGAGCAGGATCGCCGCGAGTCCGTGCGGGTCGACCCCGATTTCGCCGAGGCCGCGCTCGATCGCCTCGGCCGAGAGCCCCGCATCGACCAGGATCCGGGTCGGGCCCGCCTCGAGCAGCAGCACGTTGCCGGCGCTGCCGCTGGCCAGCACCACGGCGCGAGGCGCCTGGGGGAACATGCTCACCTGAGCCAGATCTCCCACGGCATCAGGGTGAGCACACGCTCCTCGAGGAGCGTGGTGAGGCCCGTCCAGAGGTCTCCGAGTTCCGCGAGCAGTCCCGGTCCTCGCACCGGGACGTTCCGCGGGGGGCGGATCTGGACCACAGCGACCCCGCGCGATGCGGGAACCCCCATCAACTCTTTGGCGGCGATCACCGCGGCGGAAAAGTCTCCGAGGCGGTCGATGAGCCCGAGCTCCAGCGCCTGACGGCCCGTCCAGACGCGCCCGCGGGCGGCGGCCGCCACGTCCTCGCGGGCCAGCTGCCTGCCGGCGGCCACCCGATGCACGAACCGGTTGTAGATCTCGTCCATCTGCTTGTGGAGGCGGCGCCGCTCCTCGGGGGAGAACGGCGTGAACGGTGAGGTCATCGCGGCGGCCTCTCCTCGCACGAGCGTCTCCCGGCTGATGCCCACGCGCGCGGCGAGGCCGCGGACGGTGAACTTGCCCGAGACCACGCCGATCGAGCCGGTGAGGGTGGCGGACTGGGCGACGATCCGGGTGCAGCCGGCCGCCACGTAGTAGCCCCCGGATCCGGCGACGTTGCTCATGTAGGCGACGATCGGTTTCACCCGCTTCACCCGGTCGACTTCGCGCCAGATGAGTTCTGAGGCAAGGGCCGAGCCGCCCGGAGAATCAATGGAGAGGATGATCGCGCCAAACAGCGGGTTGCGCTCCACCGCGCGTAAAGCGCGGGCCACGGTGGCGTGTCCGGTGGACGCGCCGCCCAGGACGGGGATCGGGAGCGGAGGCGGGGTCCGGCTCTCGCCCATGTGGATCGCACCCCGCACGCCGATGAGGGCGATGGCCTGCCCCGGCGTCCGCCATCTAAACGGCTTCCTCAGGCGTTTGCGCGCGAGCGGCCACGGGAGGATCACCGGCACCCGCTGCCGCTTCAGGTGAAGGAAGCGGGGGAGCTCGTCTTCGAAACAGACCGCGTCAAGGAGCCCCGCCTCGAGAGCCTCCCGCGCGCTGAGCGGCGCCTGATCCATCAGCACGCGGAGGGCGGGCGGGTCGAGCCTGCGCGCGGCCGCGATGTGGGTGAGCACGTCCTCGAAGACCGAGTCGAGGATCGCGTTGAGGCTGTCCCGCATCGGCTCCGACATCGTCCGCCGGGTGAACGGCTCCGCCGCCCCTTTGTACTCGGCGATCTGCGCGAACTCACCGACGACGCCGATCCGATCCAGGGCCTCCTTGAGGAACGTCACGCCCACCTGCAGGCCCACGAGGTCGAGGATGCCCGCCTCCGGCATCACGATCGTGTCGGCGGCGCTCGCCAGATAGTACAGGCGCGTGTTGGCCTGGGGGAGATAGGCGATGACCCGCTTGCCGCGGTTCCTGAACGCTTGGAGCGCCGTCCGGATGCCCTGGATCGTCGCGAAGCCGGTCTCCAGGGCGTGCGCCGTGATCACGACGCCCGCGGCATGCTCGTTCGCCGCGATCAGGTCGAGCTGATCGCGGAGGTCGTCGAGGCTCTGCGGCGATTGAATCCTCCATCGCCGGCGCGCACGGTGCTCCGGATACGGCCCCGAGAGTTCCAGCAGCACGTACACCGGCCGGGGACCGAAGAGCGAGATGACGAGATTGCGAAGGAAGATGTAGAGGTCATAGAGGAGATCGGTGGCGCGGATGAGGAAGCGCATCGCCCCGTTACTTTCGCGCCATGGCGATGCAGTCCCTGGACCAGGACGCGCCGCTCAGCCGATTCGTCCCCACAAGGACAGCGCGATCGCGGCTGCGGCGAAGACCGCCACCGGCCAGTTGATCGCCCGCGTGCGCACCCACAGCGGGGCATCGGGCGGGATCTCGGTCCAGACCAAGGTACCGCCGTCCCGACCGGTGGCGTTCGTGCCGACGAGCGCTCCGGGGATCGCCAGGGTGACCTTGACGGAGATCTGGGTGCCGGCCTGCTGGGCGAGGCGGACCGCGGTGACGCCGAGTTCCTGTCCATACGTCGTGACCAGACCCCAGGTGCGCTTCGTCAGCCGGAGCGTTCCGATGGTGGCGATCCCGGGGTTGAGCAGCCGGCTCAGGGGCCCTTGGTCCACGCGCTCCGCAACGACAATGCCGTTGGCCTCGCCGGGGACCAGATCGACATCCAGCGTCGAGGAGGAGGCCGTGAGCGTGAAGATGAGGTAGGTGAGCGCCACACCGATCCAGAACCCCAGCACTCCCTTGCGCATCGATGGAACCTCCCGGTGATGTGCGGTCGTGTTTCGCCGCCGCCCGGATCGGTCCTCCGGCGGCCGAGCGGAGGGCCGGCTCGAATGCGGCCCGAACTGAGAACCCATGCACCCGCGGCATACGGCTCAGGTCTTGCGCCGCGCGCGCGCGGCAAGTGCGACGTTCGGTCTCGCGCGCCCTCCGGTTGCCCTGGAGCGTGCCGCGCATCGCTGCGGCATCGGGGAGATCCGCCCCGTCGACCTCCCCCGGGAACCTGCGGCGCTGATCACGCAGGCCCGCGGCCGCGCAGTCCTCGCCGTCGACGGCCGCATCCCGCCTCACACGCCGCAGTGGAACGGGCTCGTCGCCCTCGCCGTGGCGCGCACGCTGCTGCCGCCCGGCGCGGGCGACGCGGACACGAACGAACTGGCCGAGGTCGGTGCGGCCGAGCTCCTCCTTCCTGCGCGCGTATTCCGGCCGATCGCCGCCCGTACCGACCTGACCATGGACGGCCTGAGGGACCTCGCCCGCCGGTTCTCCGCGCCGATCCGCCTCACCATCCGGCAGTGGCTGCTGACCGGAACCTGGGCCGGCTTTGCGCTGTTGTGGCGGCAAGACCCCGCAGGGATCCGGCTCGCGTGGCGTGCGGCGTCACCGGATGCCGCGTATCCGGCCACCGTGGTCCTCGGCGCGAGTGCCGACGAAGTCTGGCGGGATCGCTCGAGGCTCGACGCGACCCTCCGGACCGGCCGGCCCCACCACGGGGTGGAGGAGGTGGCGACCGGGTCGAGTCCGGTGTGGTGGTTTACCCGGTTTGGGATCGTCCGCGACGACGGCGGCCGCGCCGCGCTCGCGTTGGTGATCTTCGACCGTAGGGGGGGCCCGGCACACGCTCACGGACCGGAGGGAATCAATTCCGGATCTGCGAATACAAAGCCGACGGCCGGGCGCCGGTCCTTTACCCGGCGTCGGCGGTGAGACGGCGCCATGAAGGTCCGCGGCGGTCGGAACCTCTACGGCCACCCCATCGGTGTACTCGTTCTCGACACGGCCTTTCCGAGAATCCCGGGCGACATCGGGCACGCGGGGACGTTTCCGTTCCCGGTCCTCTATCACAAAGTCCGCAACGCGTCCCCGTCGCGTGTGGTGCGCGAAAGCGATCCCGCCCTCCTCGATGGGTTCATCCAGGGGGCACGGACGCTCGAGGCCGCCGGCGTGCTCGCGATCACCACCTCGTGTGGATTTCTCGCGATGTTTCAGCGCCAGCTCGCGGAATCGGTGCGGGTTCCGGTGTTTTCCTCGGCGCTCCAATTGGTTCCGCTGGTGTCCCGCATGCTCGCGCCCGACCGCGCGGTCGGTATCCTGACCGTCGAGGGCCGCGCCCTCGGCCCCCGGCATCTGGCCGGTGCGGGGATCGCTGAGGACGTTCCCGTGGTGATCTGGGGACTCGAGCGCGGGCAGGCGTTTACGCCGGTGCTGCTCGATAACGAACTCGAGCTCGACGTCGACGCCGCGCGGAGGGAGAACGTCGAGGCGGCTCGGGAGATGGTGGAGCGCCATCCCGAGGTGGGCGCGATCGTGCTCGAGTGCACCAACATGCCCCCGTACGCGGCGGCGATCCGGGAGGCGACGGGGTTGCCGGTGTTCGACATCACCACCTTGATGCGCATGGTGTACGCCGCACTCGTCCCTCCGGTGTACTGATTCACCCGGCCGTGGATTCGGCCGACCTGCTCATCGTCGGCGCCGGCAGCGATGGGAATTTCTCGGCCTCCGCGAACGCTAGAGAAATCAACGCGGGGTATAAAGACTATATAGAGTGGGGAAGGTCGTAGCGGAAGAGAATTCCCCAGATCCCGAGGGGGCAGTCTCATCACGATAGGAGCGTGAATCATGTCCTTGGTGCGCGCGGTCTCTACGCGGTGGCTCGCGGTGATCCTTGCCGTCGTCCTCATGACGTCTCCACTTACTCCCGTCCAGCATGTCGCCGCCGCCGATCAGAATCTCGTGTTCGCCGCCTTGCACGTGCTCGAGGACGAGTATGTGGACCCTGTGCAGCCGGTCGCCCTGCTGAACGCGGCGATCGTGACGTTGCGAAAGGCCGCCAACCTGAGCGCTACGGCGCTGCCCGAGATCCCCAGCGGGACACCGAGCAAAGAGGCGGAGGCGGTATTTGCCGCAACGTTCGCGCGCGCGGCGCAGGCCAGCCCGATGCCCCAGACACAGCTCGCCTATGCGGCAACCGCGGGCATGCTGGCCTCCCTCAAGGATACGCATACCAACTTCCTCGATCCCCAGCAGTTCCAGGAGAATCGCATGCAGCTCCTCGGCAGGCCGGGGTTTACCGGCATTGGGGTGCTCATCACCTCGCGCAAGGACCCCGCCACCAATGATGGGTGGATATTTGTCGAGGACGTGTTTCCGGGATCCCCGGCCGAGAGTGCCGGGCTCAAGCGCTTTGACCGGATCATCCAGGTCGACGGGCGGTCACTCAAGAACGCGACCAGTCAGGACGCCAGCCAATACATCCGCGGACCGGCCGGGTCGTCGGTGACCCTGACGGTGATGCGCGGCGAGCAGACGCTGCAGTTGCCGGTGGTGCGCGCGCCGATCCAGCAGCGCCCCGTCGAGGCCCGGTTCATCCAGCCGGGCGTCGCGTACGTGAAGCTCTATGAGTTCTCCCGGGGATCCGGCGCCAGGCTCCGGAGCACACTGCTGGCGCTTGCGCTCCAGGACCAACTGAAGTCTGTGGTCCTCGACCTTCGCGCGAACCCGGGCGGGCTGATCCATGAAGCCGTCGCGGTCGGGAGCCTGTTCCTTCCGCCCAGGACCGTGTTGTCGAAGATCACCGAGCGCGGGCACGCGCCGGACGTCCTTCAAACATCCGGAGTTCCGCTGTTTCCTAAGACACCGCTCGTCGTCCTCATCGACGGCGGGAGCGCGTCGGCTTCAGAGATCCTGGCAGGTGCGTTTCGGGACCATCATCGCGCGACCATCGTCGGGGAGAAGACGGCGGGGGCCCTCGGCGGCTCGATCACCGTGCCGCTCCCCGAGCGCGCCGGAATGTCGGTGACCGTCGAACGGATCACGACCCCGCAGGGGACGGTGGTCGAAGGGGTCGGCATTACGCCCGACGTGGCCGTGGCACTGACGATCAACGACATGATGCGCGGTGAGGACACTCAGCTCACGGCCGCGCTCCGCGTAGTCGGCGCTCAACGAACGCACCTGCGCTCCCGGGCGGCGTAGCGTTCCCAGCAGGAAGGGACGATCGGGATGGCGAGGGGTCGAATCGCCTTGATCTTCCTGAGCGCCGTGGTCGTCGGCGCCGGCATGCTCGCGGTCGTACGTCTTGCCCCGACCGGGCCCGTTGCGACGGGGCCGGTCGCGAAGCCCGCCGAGCCCCGGTCCGCCGAGCCTCCGCCCTCCGAACGGGCCATCGGTGCGGTGCCCGGCGGCGTTACAAAGGCGCTTGCGCGCCCGGCCGTGCCAAGGCGTTTCCCCGGCCTGCACATCACGTTCCCGCGGACGTCGCATCCCGTCACCTACGAGGTCCGCGGGCCGCAGAAGCCACCGGTCGAGCTGTTGTGCGGAGCGTGTCCTGCGGACAACCCCACGCGCACATCCGACGCCCGCATCACGCTGATGGAGTGGAACCCGTAGCGGCGCCCTGCGCCGGGGTCAGTGAATGAGGTTGAGTTCTTCGAGCCGGACGCGCATCGCCAGCGGGCTCACCGCGAACATTCGGGCGAGCGCGGCGACGACCTCGTCGGTCTCGGTCTGTCGCTGCCGGAGGCCGAGCGCCTGGTAGATTCGGGGCGCGAGCTCTGCGAACCGCCCGCGCACCTTTTCCTCGGGCATGAGCACCTCAGCGGCAAACCGTTTGGCCTCGCGTTCCTCGGCCCGGCGGCGTGGTTCCGCGATCCCCGGCGGGCGGCCGGGCGTGGAGCTGGCGACCAGCGCGCTGTGTTCTAGGACGGCGTGGCCGAGTTCCTCGGCGATCACCCAGCGCCGTTCGGCCTGGGAGCGTCCCCCCACTTCCCGGCTGATGACGATCACGGTGTGATCGCCTTCGCGGGCGATCGTCCCACGCTCTCCCTCCGGGAGCGGCCGCTCCCGGATCGGATAGCCGTGCTGCTCGGCGATTCGCTCGATGTCGACCGGAATGGTCCAGGCGTTTTCCAAGATCGCGCGGGCCCTGGCCTGGGCCCGGCCCAGTCCGGAGTGGTCTGCGGCGGCCCCCGAAGTCATGAACGCCTGGAGCGCGGCCAGCTCGCGACGCGCGGTCTGGGAGAGCGAGCGCAGGTCCTCTTCGAGGGCGACGCTCCCGCAGGTTTGGCACAGCCAGGCTACCGGAGGCTCGCAGGTGGAGTCGAAGAACGGTTCGAGTTCGTGACCGCACTGCACGCAGTCGCGCATTGGAACTTCATTGTAGCATACGAGGGAAGCGCCGCCTTGACGCGGGGTGCGCGCCGGGCGACGATCGGGGCGAGATGGATGCGTCAGTCCAGCCCGAACGGCTCGCCGATCTGGCGGTCGCGGGCCCGCTCGTACGCCAGCTGAGCCGTCGCGACGTCTTCCACCGCGAGTCCCAATGACTTGAACAAGGTGATCTGACCGGGGTCCGTGCGACCGGGGCGCCGGCCGCTGAACACCTCCCCGATCTCCGCGTACACATGAGCGTCCGTGATGGCGCCCTCCCCGATGGGCCCGACGATGTCGCCCGCCTCGACCGCGGCCGCCGCGCGGGAATCGACGAAGAGTCGGGATCTCACGACCGCCTCGGTGTCCATCTCGCGCCAATCCGGGCGCGCCGCCCCGACCGCGTTGATGTGCGTCCCCGTGGACAGCCACCGCCCCCGGAGCACAGGGGTCGGGCTGCTGGTCACGGTGCAGATGATCTCGGCGTCTTTGACCGCCCGCTCGGCCGACACCGTAGCGATCGCCCGCACGCCGTCGTGTTCCGCGACCTCCCGCGCGAACACGTCCGCGTGCGCGCGCGTGCGGGTCCATACCCGCACTTCGGCGGGAGCGCAGACCTCTCGCAGCGCTTCCAAATGACTCCGCGCCTGCACGCCGGCCCCCAAGAATGCGACGACGGTCGATCCCCGACGCGCCAGGTGCTTGGTCGCGGCCGCCGAGACCGCCGCGGTTCGCATCTCCGTGATCAAGCGGCCGTCCATGACCGCGAGCAGCTCGCCCGTCGCCGGATCGTGCAGCAGCACCGTGGCCAGATGGGTCGGCAGCCCGCGGGCGGCGTTGCCGGGGTAAAACGTGACCGCCTTCAGCCCCATCGACCCCTGGCCGACCAAGTAGGCGGGCATGACCCCCAGGAAGCCCTCGTGTTGGGGGACCGGGATCGCCGTGCGGACCGGTTGAACGACTCCTCCCGTGGAGAAGGCGGCGAGCGCGCGCTCCATCAGCGGGACGAGGTCGCGCATCGTGAGGAGCTGCCGCAGGTGAGACTCTCGCAGGAGCAGAGCCACAGTGCGGACGTCTTCGCGGCAGAGTGCCGAGTTCCCTACGGGCAGGCCGGCCTGAGCGCCGAGCTGCTGATCTCGAGCCCCGTCGTCGGATCCAAGGCGAGGTGCCAGGTATGGATCCCTACGGCCTGGTCCTTGGTGTTCAGCACTGGGGAGCCGCTGTGGCCGGGCTCGGTTTTTCGGGTAAAGGTCACATTGAACACCGCCGTGCCGTCCGGCGCCTTGCCGGTCCCGCTCACCGTGCCCGTGGCCGACCACTCGTACGGCATCGGCGACGTGAGGTCGCCAAAGCCCAGAATCCGCACGCTGTCACCCACGACGGGATCGTCACCCAACGGGATCGGCGGGAACGTGGGAAGGCGCCCGTAGTGCCCGGGGACGCGGATCCTGTCGTAGGTGAGCTCGGGTTCGCGCGGCGCCACGAGCCTGATCTCGGCGACGTCGCGCCCCGCGCCGTGAACCCCAGTCGTTGTTGGATCATACGGCAGATCGCTCGCGCACACGATCTCCACCCCGTAAAACTCTCGGTTCAGGAGGGCGAGCGCCTCGTAGATCAAATGCCGGGCTTTCACCGGATAGACGATGTGGCTGCTGGTCAGGGCCGTCCCATCGGCCTTGATAAAGAACCCCGTCCCGGCGGATACGGCGTGGCCGGTGGTTTTGTTGATGACCAGCACTTGGAAGACGCTGTGGAGCCGGAATTCCTGCGCCCGCCCCTGAACCGTCAGGGCCACCCCGATCAGGAGAACTCCCAAAAGCCCGCTGATACGCAGACGAGTGCTCATCGCCGTGTGCTCGAGCCGGCCGCCGGCTCGGCGGCGTGGGCGTGCTACTCGTTCGCCGTCAGAACCGCCGGGCTCCTCTACTCATTGCGGCGGGCGCGATCGCGGCGCTCGTTCGATGGGCGGCTTCGCCGGATCCCCGGCGTCCCGGCGGGTGCCGGGGTAGGGGAGGAAAAACGCCCACAAGGGGAACGAGTGCGTGAACTCTCTCGTGAACCGGTGAATAAAGTCAAGGAGCGGCGTGCCCAGAAAATAGTACGCGGCCGCTACGGCGAGGACCAGGAACAGCAGGGCCAGCATGCCGGATCACCCCTTCATCCCGTTGGGCGCGGCGCTTATCTGTGTGGGGCCCACACGGGGAGAGACATGGGTTCAGGAGGCCTGGCGGCCCTCGGGGGTCTGCGCAGGGTTCAGCCGGGAGACGGCCACGAACTGGATCGCCAGCGCGACCAGGTAGAGGCCCACTCCGATCGCCAGCCCCAACTTGATGTCGGAGAAGTTGAGCACGTGAAACCCGCTGAAGTACGTGTAGGATTTCGGATGGTTCGGCTGATTGACCCCCGGTAACGCCTGCTCGAACACCGTCACGGCCTTGGAGGCGTGACGAACGAGCACCGGCTTGAGGATCGCCGCAAGCGCAAGGATCTTGAGCACAACGACGCTCCCGTTGACCAATTTCCGTGTCGAGTCGCTCATGCTCTCACCCTTAGCGATTCGTACCCTAAAATCCGGGAGGCTAGACCTCTGTACGATCACGCCCCCCAGGGGGCGTGCATGGGGGTGCCTGATGTCGTATCCTTTGAGCGAGGGCGGTGAGCGGAGGAGTGGTATGGTCCACGTGGGTTTGTCGATCCGGGGCGGGGAGCGCCGGGACGAGGAACTGCGGTTCGCCCGGAAGTTGGGCTACAACGCCGCCGAGATCAGCATGGATGGCACCGGCCTGATCCTCGGCGGGCGGCTGCACCCGGCGATGATGCGGGACGCGCTCGAGGCGTTTGGGAGGCACGATCTCCGGTACTCGGTCCACAGCCCGAGCAGCCTGGACCTGCGGGACCGCGCCGACCGGGAGGTGCAGATGGCGCTGGCCCGCTCGACCTTGCAGTTCTGCCAGCGGGCCGGCGGCCGGGTGCTCGTCATCCACTTCGAACAGCGGAGCCAGGACCCCGAGGACGAGGCGGCGTTCGAGGAGGCCATCCTCAAACTCTCCGACGAGGCCGGAGACGTTCTCCTCGGGATCGAGAACATTGAGGTCGAACGGATCGAACCCGTCATCGAGTGCGTGCGCCGGATCAACCGCCCCAACGTCGCGATGACGCTCGACGTCGGCCATGCGCATCTTGCGGCCGCCTACTTTCGGTTCGAGTTCCTGGAGGCGATCCGGTCCGCGCTGCCGTACGTCCGGCACGTCCACATCAACGACAACTTCGGCCGCTACGATCCCCTCCGGCTGGAGAACTTTCCGCTGTACCGGACGCAGACCCCCTCCGACACCTTCCCGCTGGGGAAGGGGGATCTCCACCTGCCGGTCGGCTGGGGAAGCATTCCCCTGGACAGGGTGTTCGAGGTCCTGCGGGGGTACCAGGGTACCGTGATCCACGAGTACCGCTACCACCTCTTCCTGGGATCCGCGGAGGAGGATTTTAGCCGTATGGAGAGCCTCTCAACCATCCTTCACAGATCGGCCGAGGGGAGGTGAACTCGCGTCCCGAATCAAGCATATGAAACGAACGGCTCCGAGGAGTCCTAAGGGGGTGTGAGTCATGCGAAGGATGACCAGATTCCACAGGCCCGTTGTCGCCGCACTGGTCGCCGTTGCGCTGGTCCTGATAGGGTCGACCGTTCCCAACGCGGCCCGAGCCGCCGAAGCTGTCACCCTGAACCTCTACATCAGCGGCGACACCAACGTCTTCGATCTATTCCAGAAGGGTTTCATTCCGGCCTTCACCCAGCGGTACCCGAAGTACAAGGTCAATTTCGTGGGCCTGCTGCACGGCAACGGGTCCGACGGCGTCTACGCCAAAATCCTCGGCGCCAAGCGCGCCGGACGCACCACGGACGTCGACCTCTGGGAGGCGGAACCTGGATACGTGGACGCGGGAATCCCCGAGAATCTCTGGGTCAAGCTGAGCCCCAAGCTGCTTCCGAATATCGCCAAGGTGCCTCAGGATATCTTGCAGGCCGTGGACTACTTCGGGGTGCCCTACCGAGGATCGTCGGTCGTCATCGGCTACAACAGCAAGTTCATCAACACGGCTCCCCGAACGTTCGACGACGTTGTGGCCTGGATCAAGGCGAATCCCGGCAAGTTCACCTACTGCGACCCGAACACCGGCGGATCGGGCCAGGCGTTCGTGACGGCGGCGATTTACCGGTTCACCGGTCCGGACAAGTTCGCGAAGGGCTACGATCCCAAGGAGGAAGCCGCCTGGGATCCCGGCTGGAAGTTGCTGCGAGAACTCCAGCCCGCAATGTACAACAACGGGTTCCACCCAAACGGCAATGTGGCTGTCCTGCAGCTGATGGCGCAAGAGAACATCTACATGGCGTCGGTCTGGTCTGATCAGGGGTTAGATTTCTTCAAGCGCGGCCAGCTCCCCAAGACTATGAAGTTCACCCAGATCACCCCACCCCTGATCGGAGATGACGCGCGAGTGATGCTCCCTGCAGGCGGGGCGCACCTGGAAGGCGCGATGACATTCCTTAACTGGCTTCTGACGCCCGAGGCCCAGACGATGGTTATCAATATGATCGCCGGGTATCCGGGGATCGAGTGGAAGTACATGCCGGCCCCCCTGCGCGATCAGTTTAAGGATGTGGCGAAGGGATTCTCCCCGTATCCCAGTCCCAAGTATCTCGCCGACATTAAGCGTCTCTGG
The DNA here is from genome assembly GCA_035703895.1 of bacterium. NCBI lineage: Bacteria > bacterium. Next base: position 33,446 of record DASSXJ010000137.1, read on the forward strand.
CACGAGAAGGTCGTGGTCGGTCAGTGATGTGACGGGCAGCCAGTGACGGACGCACGAAAAGGAAGCGCGTCGGCAAGAAAAGAGGGAGCGCTGGGGCTCGCCCTGGTGCTCCCTCCCCTTCTGGTCCTGATTTTCCTGATCGTGGTTCCCGCCATCACGGCCATCATCGAGACGCTGTCGCCGCCCGCTGGGACGACTACGGGACTGACCTTTAACACCTACGCGCAGGTGCTGGGCGCGCGCATCGTCCGGTCCGACATCATCTTTAGCGTCGACATCGCGCTCATCTCCGTCGCCGTGGTGTTTTGCCTGAGCTATCCGCTGGCCCTCTACCTGCGGTTCGCGCAGGGCCGGCTGCCGGCGTTGTTTGCCGTCCTGTTCACGATCCCGCTCTTTGTCCCGGTCGTCATCGCGTCGTTCGCCATGATCACGTTTCTCGTGAACCACGGCCTGATCTCCACGATGCTCTACCGCCTGGGGATCGCACGGTTTCCCTCCCTCGTGTACAATGCGACCGGGATTGTCCTCACACAGGTGTGGGCCAGCATTCCGTTTGCCGTGCTGATCCTGGGCGCGGGGCTGCAGTCGATTGACGACGCGCTCATCGACGGCGCGCGGGACGTCGGGGCCGGCCCGCTGCGCACGTTCGTCTCGATTATCCTCCCCCTCAACGCCATCCCCACCATGATCACGCTCACCCTGCTGTTCATAAGCATTTTCGGATCGTTCACGATCCCGTATCTCGTCGGCGGGAACGCGCCGCAGATGCTGGGCGTGACGATGACGAACTACCTCACCCAGTACTTCCGGCGGACTGAGGCAGTGACGATGGCGGTGATCGCGTTCATCATTGCCGCTGCGGTGGGCGCCATCTACGTGACGAGCGTAAGCAGGCGGGAGAGGAACTTGTTGTGAGCGGCCCCTGGTACTGGGCGATCGGAGGGCTGCGGCGCGCGGTCGCGCTCGGCGCATTCTGCGCCCTCGCCGCGTTCATCCTGGGGCCTCTGTTCACCCTCCTCCTGTGGGCCGTCGCGGGAAGCTGGTTGTTCCCCAACCTGCTTCCGGAGTTTTCGCTCAAGTGGTGGGCCTACGTCGTTGGCAACTCCGATGTGCTGAAGGCGATTAAGATGAGCTTCCTGAGTGCGCCGGTTGCGACGCTTCTCTCGGCCGTTATCTGCATCCCCGCCGCGTACGCCTTCGCGCGCCTGGACTTCCCGGGCCGCCGGGCACTCCTCCTGTCGTTTCTCAGCGCGAACGCGTTTCCAAAGATCGGCCTGTACATCAGCATTGCGACTCTGTTTTACCGCCTGAACCTGATGGACACGTTCGCTGGCGTCGTCCTGATCCAGATCGTCAACACGCTGCTGTTCATGATCTGGATCCCTACGGGGACCTTCCGAGGGATCAACCGGAATCTGGAAGAGGCTGCTCGCGACGTGGGAGCCGGATCTCTCCGCACGTTTTTTCAGATCACCCTCCCGATCGCGCTGCCGGGGATCATCGTGGCGCTACTGTTCGCCTTTCTCGCCGCCTTCGACGAGGCGCAGGGCACGCTCATTGTGGGGACGCCCAACCACATGACCATGCCTGTCTTAATGTACACGCTCGTCCTCAGTTATCCTCAGCCGGTGGGCGCGGTGTTTTCCGTGCTCCTCTCCCTGCCGTCCCTCATCTTTCTGCTCCTGGCGCAGCGATACTTGCGGGCCGGGTACCTCGCCGCCGGATACAGTTTGTGAGCGCGGGCTAAATGGCGCGCCTCTCCCTGAGCCACGTCACCAAGCAGTTCGGGATCCACGCCGCGGTCCACGACGTCAGCCTGGAGGTGCAGGACGGCGAGCTAATGTGCCTGCTCGGCCCATCGGGCTGTGGGAAGACGACGACGTTGAGGATGATCGGCGGGTTCCTGATCCCGGACGCGGGGGATATCCAGATCGGCGGCCGGACCGTCGTCGCCCTCCCCCCGGAGCGGCGCCCGACCGCGATGGTGTTTCAGCGCTACAACCTGTGGCCGCACATGACCGTCGCAGGAAATATCGCGTTTGGCCTCAAACTGCGCCGCCTGCCGGGAGACGCCATCGGGCAGAAGATCAAGGACGTGCTCGCGCTGGTCGGGCTCCCGGGTTCCGCCCAGAAGTATCCGCATCAGCTGTCCGGCGGTGAGCAGCAGCGCGTCGCCGTCGCCCGCGCGCTCGTGCTGGAGCCGCAGATCCTCCTGCTCGACGAGCCGTTCAGCAACCTGGACGCACGCCTCCGGGTGCATATGCGCGAAGAGGTCAAGCAGCTCCAGCGGAAGATCGGGATCACCACCGTGTTTGTCACCCACGACCAAGAGGAAGCGCTCACGATCGCCGACCGCATCGCGGTGATGAAGGACGGCATCCTCCAGCAGGTCGACACACCCGACGCGCTGTACGCGCGCCCGCAGACATTGTTCGTTGCCGACTTCATCGGCACCATGAACCTGATCCCCGCCAGCGCGCTGCCCGGTGGTCGAAGCATCGCGGCGGGCCCGTGGCGGCTGGCCGTGGTGGGGGGGCGGTGGCCGGAGGGCGACGCGGTGACGCTCGCCGTCCGCCCGGAAGACTTCGTGGTGAGTGCGGAGGGCGCGCCCGCCAGAGTCCGCCGGGTCGTCAATCTTGGGCACTACCTGCAGGTGCTGCTTGACGCCCCGGGCGCCGGAGCCCTTCGGATGTTCACCGAAAAGAGCGCATCGTTTGCCGAAGGTCAGGAGGTCCGGCTCAGCATCGCCCACGCCCTCGCGTTCCACGGCGCGGAGGTCGTCGAGATTGGCGGCCCGATGCGTCCGCCGGTAGCGACCCCCGCCGACCGGGCGTGACCCCAGCCCATCAACCGTACGGATCCGTGCGATTGCGGGCCGGAGGCGCCCTCGATCATCGGTTCATGCTCGCTGACTCCGGCGAAGCGTGGGGGGCGCTCACCCTGGCCGCGCCCGACACATCCTGGCTGCGGGGGGAGTCGGCAGTGGTCGCGCTGACCGTCGATGGAGGCGACCGTCAGGAGATCATTCTGGCGGCCGGCGATGAGCCGGTCGAGTACCACCGGTTCCTCGGCCGTCTCGCAAGAGGCGCCCATGTGTTGCGGATCGAGATGCATCCCGGGTTGTCTTCGCCGGCCGCTCAGGAAGTGGCGGTGGTGGGCGTGCGTACCGGGTGTGTCGAGGACGTCGATCCGGCCGCGCGCGTCTGGCGGCATGCCCCGATCATCCACTACCGGGCCCTCGATAGTCCTCTCGACGGCGTCACGACGGACACCCCGCTCCTGCTCTTCTACCGCACGGCCGCTCGCGACGGCATGACCTCGGTCGAGTACCACGTCGTGTTGAGCCACGAGGATGCGGGGACGGATTTGACCGGCTTGCTCGCGCGGTGGGGGCACACGGTGGACATCGAATGGGTGTTGCGGGTCACGCTTGACGACGCCGGAGGCGTGATTGCTGAGGAGTTTCAAGGGCCCGGCCACCGTCCCCACCGCTACCGAGGCGGACGCGTCTTCGGCGGTCACCCCGTGCTTCAGATCGCAACTAGAAACGGCATGGTCGTGGACCGCACCGCCTGCCCGTACCGTACGGCGATCGCGCCGGCCTGTGCGCAGCCCGCCGGCGAGCCCCGCGAGGGCGTGCTGCAGCAGTTCCCTTGGATCTACCGGATCAGCGCCTTGGAAGTGCTCCGGCAGGTGCCGCTCGAGATGCCGCCGATGCCTGAATCCCCGGCGCCAGCAGATCCCCGATCGTATTTATTCTTACAGTGGAGGCGCCTCCGCGGGCCGGTTGTCCCACTCGAGGCCAGTGCCCGGGTGGGGGACACCTGGTACACCTCGGCGTGGGGGCGGGTGGACTTGATGTTCGATGGCGCGGACGCGGAGAGCACGGCGGTCAAACTGGCGCCCGGGGCGACCGAAACCAAGATCACCGGCATCGCGCTGCGCACCCCGACACCGCCATCGACGCCGGTCGAGGTTGCACTAGTTCGCGCCTTTTTCCTGGACGAGGCCTATCGTCCTCGTCCGTCCCTGGCCGCCCCGGCGGCGTGCCGTTTGAGCGCCGGCGCGCCCTGCCGGGTGGTTTGGGCGCGGCAGTAGGCAAGACGGAGAGAAGTTTCGGTAAGATTGTCAGCGGAAAACTCTCCTCCGAACGGATGAATGATTTCATCCGAACGAGATGCCGCACCGTGACCGCCTCCGATGCCCCGGGGGCATTCATATGTGATGTAAGCAGTTCGTGGGGGGAGCAGACCCCCGGCGTTGGTCCACGCCGGGGGTCTTCGTTTACCCGCCTAGACGCCCACGCGTTTTGCGCTCAATACGTCCCAGCAGGTCCGGCACAGGCGCGCGATGTGGTGATCGGCCGCTGCCTTCCCGGGCGTGCCGTCCGCCAGTTCCTCCGGGACGCCCCCGGTGTAGACCGTGAGGATGAACGCCGGGCGATCGTCTTGGAAGATGATCCCGGCGTCATTGATGTTTCGCCCCGCGGTGCCCGTCTTGTGCGCGACTTTTGTGCCCGTCGGGAGCAACGCCGGGAGCCGCGTATTCAGGAGTTGCCAGCTCAGAATGTCGACGGCCAGACGGCAGAGCTCGGGAGTACCCCCGAGTCTCCCCGCCGCCCGGGCATCATGGGTCCCTTGCTGGACGAGATCCAGGAGGAGGCCGACGTCGGCCGGGGTCGTGACATTTATCCGCCCGAGGTCGGGGGGGCGATCCGCCTGCGCATCCGGATTGGGTGGAATCCCCTGCCGGTGGGTCGTGCCCGTCATGCCGGCCGACCGGCAGAACTCGTTGATCTGGTCCAATCCGAGCATATCCGCGATGGTCCCCGTGCACGTGTTGTCGCTGACGACGATCATCATGACGAGGATGTCGTGCAGCGTCACCGAGAAACCGGGGCGGAGGTGCTGGAAGCACCCACTGTTGCTGATCTGATACTTGGCCTGAATCGTCACGGGCTGGTCCAGCGAGAACCTGCCGGTGTGGACCGCGCGCAGCGCGGCCATCATGATGGAGATCTTCCGCGTGCTTGCCGATGGCACCACGACGTCGCCGCGCCGGTGGGTGGATTCACCGCTCGAGAGATCTTTCAGGTACCACCCGGTTTCGAAGGGGTGCGTGCCGCACAGTTCGTTGAGACGGGTCGCGAGACGCTCCATCATGGGATGGCAGTCCTCCGCTGGGCAGGCTGTGAGTCGTTTAGGAGCCGCGGGGTCCTGTTCCTTCACCTGCCCGGCGGCCCCATCATCGGATACACCGCGCTCATCACAACGATGAATCGATTGATCCATTCGATGGGGGGGACCGTGTCCGCCGGGCAGAACGTTTTTCCGATAGAAACGCGATCACGAGAGGCGGGACGAGAGTGAATACCAATGCGTAGGCCCTGCGCGATATGCACGCACGAGCGGCACGAGGAGGTCGATGCGGCGCTTCTCAATAACGAGCCGTTTCAGACCATCGCGAAGCGCTTCGGGACATCCGTGGTGTCGGTTCTGACCCACAGGAACCACCTCTCCGGGGGGCGCGAGAGGGCGGACGGGGCACACGGCATCGCCAGGGCATTCGAGGCCCTGGACCAGATGACCACCCTCGGTGGGAACTGTTTGACGTTGCTGCAGGTGGCGGAGGGTACGAGCGAACTGCGAAGCGTATTTTCTGCGGTCGGCCAAGTCCGGAGGAACCTCGAAGCGCTGATGGAACTGACCTCACAATTGCACAAGGAGCTCAAGGCGCAAGCGTAAGCCGTTCCACCTGTCCCGCCGGTCCTGCGTCCGATCAGGGACCGGGAGCATCGCCGCGAGCTATCCGTCGCGCTCCCATCCGAAGGAGTTCCCCGCCGGCACGACGCGCCCCCAAGCCGGGAAGCGGTCGTGGCTGAAGACGGCGGTCGCGCGGCGCGCCGCGATCTCGCCGAATACGCGGACGCGGGAGTCGCGCGACGCGTCGAGGTCGCGGCCGGCCGGAATCCAGTCCGCGTGCTCCACCTCGCACGGGTGGTGGAAGAGATCGCCTACGTAATAGAAGCCCTCCCCGCTCGAATCGACGCGGACTATACAGTGGCCGGGGGTTTCGCCCGGTGCGGGGATGATGGTGACGCCGGGCGCCACTTCGCGCTCCCCGTCGATCAGGTCGAGGAGGCCCGCCCGAGCGACCGCGCCGAGACGCACCGACAGGTCGGAGGCGGGATCTCCCCGGGCCGGACTCTCCTCCCAGTCCCTGCGGCCGATAAAGTGGCGGGCGTTCGGGAAGCGCACGACGTCGCGCCCGTTCCGCTCGACCATCACGCCCGCGAAGTGGTCGGCGTGCGCGTGCGTGATCGCCACATGCGTGACGCCGGCCGGATCGACGCCGACGGCGGCCAGCCCGGCCCGCAGTCCGGGTGACCGGCGGAGGCCCGGCCATTTTGCCGCGAATCCCTGCTGCCAGGATGACGATGGGTCGTCGCATCCGGGGTCGATGACGATCGACGCGGCGCCGAGCGCCACGTGGACGAGATTGAGCCCGAGCGTGAGCGTGCCCCGCGCGCTGAGTTCGGGGATCGCCTGCCGCAGGGCGCCTTCGGGAGCCAGGATCCTTGGCGTCCACTCGAGCGTGCCGTCCGAGATCACAGTGATGCGCGCCCCGCCGATCCGGCGGCCAGCCACATACTGCGCGGGCGAATTCATGGCCACGACGGCGTTCCTCTCTCGATGCGGTCAGTCACAGTCTCAACTCCCATCGCTGTGTGACCAGGTCATGGCCGAAACGGTGACGGGGTTCCTCGCGGACGAGGCGGAAGCCTGCTCGTTCGTAGACGCGTTGGGCGGCGCGAAGCGCGCTGTACGTGCACGCCGTGATCTTCCGGTAACGCGCCTGCCGGGCGAAGCGCATGGCCTCGCTCGCCAGGCGCGCGCCGATGCCCATCGTACGGGCCTTCGGCTCGACGAACAGCAGGCGGAGTTGGGCCACCGTCTTCGACTGATGGACGAGGAACACGGAGCCGGCCACCTCGCCGTCTTTTTCGGCGATCCAGCAGCGCTCCCGCTTCGGGTCGAAGGTCTGGATGAATTTCGCGACGACGCCCGCCACCAGCGCCTCGAACTGTTCGTCCCATCCGTGCTCGAGCGCGTACACCACACCGTGGCGGTGGACGATCCACCCCATGTCGCCCGGCTGGGGGGGCCGGAGGAGGTAGGGGGTCTTGGGTTCGGGTCGTGCACCGAGCAGCCCCTCGATCGTCTGCATCGCCTCGACCAAACGGATCTGCTCGACCGGGAACAGGTCGCGCAGCATCGCGCCGATCTCGTCGCGTGAGCGGGCGTTGAGCGGGGCGAAAGCCTCCCGTCCTTGCGCCGTCAGCGACAAGAGGCTCTGGCGACCATCGGTGTCCGAGGGCGATTTCTCGATCAGGCCGCGCTTCTCAAAGCCCTGCAGCATGCGGCTCAGATAGCCCGGATCCAAGGCCAGCTCCTTGCTGAGTTCGGCTGCGGTGGGCCGCATGCGATGCGCCAGCTCATAGAGGACGCGCACCTGGGCCAGGGGAAACGGGCTCCCCAAGAACCCTTCGTGCAGCACGCCTATCTTGCGGGTGTAAAATCGATTGAAGCGCCGCACGGCGGCGACGCGCTGATCGAAACTCCCTTCGGCCTCCGCGTTCACGTCATCCAGGTCCGGATGGTCCACCGCCGCCCGCGTCGTCCTTGACGACCAGCGTGTAGTGCCGGACGCGGCGGTCGAACTGAGTGAGCAGCGCAGCGGCTTCATCGGCGACGACGGCATCCTCAGCGTCGGCTCCGGCAAACCCGTGGATGGCCTCGAGCGACCGCCACCAGGTAATGACGAGGACTTCGATCGCACCGGCGACCTCTCGCTCTAGGAGCATGGCACCGCTGTACCCGGGCACCTTCCTCACGGCCGGCAGGACGTGGGTCTTCAGATGATCAACGTAGGCGGGGGCCAATGCGGGTGTCGTGTGCGCCGACCAGACGCGGGCGATCATCGTCCGGCGCCCGCCGGAGGTGCGTCGGAGGGTTCGTTCCCGACGACGACGGACCAAGGCCGGACTTCCCACCGGGTGACCAGACGGCTGGACACGTACGGATCGTTCCGAACGAAGCGTTCGACGACCGAGCGATCGGAGGCGCGAAAGACCAGCAAGGCCCGATCCGCCGGATCATTCAGCGCGCCCGCCAGCAACAGCTCCCCACGACGATGCGCGTCCCTGGCGAGGCGCAGATGTTCATCGCGATACGGGACCCTGCGGGACACAAAGTCGTCGACCACGTCGTAGAAGAGCGCGTAGTACTGCATGGTGGCACCTCATCACAGACGCGTCAGCCGTCCGCCTGCCGGCCGAGCTTGATCTCCAGCCGGCGGTTCGCCTTTCCCTTGTTCTCGGTTTTCACGATCCTCAGCCCCTCGATCTCGCCCGCGCGCGAGACGTGCGTCCCGCCGTCGGCCTGAGCATCGTAGCCCTCGATCTCGATGACCCGGATCTGCTCCACGTCCCTCGGCACGAGGTCCCTGGCCAGCCGGACGAGGTCCGACCGCTCGAACTCTTCCCGCGAGACGAACCGAACCAGGATGCGCCGATCCTCGACGATGACGCGATTGGTCTCCTGTTCGATCGCGGCGATGCGCTCTTTGTTGAGATCCTCCAGCGAGAAGTCCATACGGGCACGATCGAGATAGATCGCCCCGCCCGTCACGCGGGCTCCGAAGAGCCGGTAGACCGTCCCGACCAGAATGTGCAGCGCAGAATGATAGCGCATGATCGCATACCGTCGGTCCCAGTCCAGCACCGCGCGCACGCGTGTTCCCGCCGTTGGAGCGGGGCCATCCAGCACATGCCACACGGCCTCGCCGTCCCGCCGCATCTCGACCACCCGCCGCTCCTCTCCCGGCCAGCGCAGCGAGCCGGTATCGGCGGGCTGGCCGCCTCCGCCCGGATAGAAGATCGTGCGGTCGAGGACGACGGCGCTGTCCTCCACCGCGGCGACGGAGGCGTCGACTTCTCTCAGGTAGCTGTCCTGCAGGTAGAGCAGCTCCGTCATCCGGGCCTCCTCGCCGGCGCCGCCGCGCGTACCCGCTCGCGGCGGGACCCCGACGCTTTCATGACATTGTCACGCATCTAGTTGACAATTGTCAAGTTGTTTTACGAGCCCCTCTCCCGGCATGCGGGCGGGTGCACTATAATGGCGTCGATGGAGCTGGTCCACTTTGCCCGCAGGCCGTTCGAGACGCTCCACGCGACCTTTCGCTGGCGGATTCCCGCCGTGTACAACATCGGCGTCGACGTCTGTGACAAATGGGCGAGGGATCCCGGGCGCGTGGCATTGTTGGACGTCACCGCGGAAGACCCCGCGCCGTACACGTTTGCGGAACTGGCGCGGAGGTCCAACCGGTGGGCGAACGCGCTGCGGGCCTCAGGCATCGGACGCGGGGACCGGGTGGCCATTGTGCTGTCGCAGCGGCCAGAGGTGCCCCTAGCCCACATCGCGACCTACAAGCTGGGGGCCGTCGCTGTGCCCCTCGCGGTGCTGTTCGGCGACGATGCGCTCGAGTTCCGGTTGCGGGACAGCGGCGCGCGGGCGGTCGTGTTCGACGGCCTGACCGCCCCCAAGCTCGACCGGATCCGGGACCGGCTGCCCAATCTGCAGCATCTCATCGCCGTCGACGAGACCGCGCGCGGCGTACCGGGAGCCCACGGGGCGGCTCTGCTCGAGGAGCGCGCCAGCGAAGACTTTGCGCCGGCCGAGACGCGTCCCGACGATCCCGCGCTGATCATGTACACGTCCGGGACCACGGGTCCCCCCAAGGGCGCCGTGCTTCCCCACTCGGCCCTCATCGGGCACCTGCCCGCGTTCGTCCTCTTCAACAACCTCGCTCCCCGCGCGGGGGATCGG
>DASSXJ010000138.1 GCA_035703895.1 bacterium
GCCAGCGGCGCCGGGCCTATGGGGAGGTGACAAAGCTCCTCGCCGACGACCTGCCTTATGTGTGGCTGTATTTCCCCAAGGAGTACAAGCTCATCTCCACCCGCGTGCAGGGGTTCGTGCAGGTCCCCGACGGCATGATGCGCTTTCGAGGGGTCATGCTTTCGCCGTGACATCGCCCTGACGCAGCCGTCGCGCGCCACGAGATGTCACTCAGGCGCCGGGGCCGGCCGGAGCGGCCGGGCCAGCTCCAGCGCTGCTCCCGTCCAGACCACGAGTGCGGCGGCGTAGAACACCATCGGTAGTCCCGCGCTGACGACAAGCGCCCCCGCCGCGGGTCCCACGATCCCCGCGAGGTAAAGGGGCAGGTAGACGAGATTGAGCGTCGCCGACCGGCGCTCCGGCGGGACCTCGACGGCCAGAAGACCAAACACCATCGCCCCAACCGACGCGCCGCACGCCGCCGCGAGGGCGCTCGTCGCGGCGAGCCAGGACACGCTCGGAGCGGCGGGGGTCACCGCCAGCGCCAAGCCGGAGCCGAGCAGCGAGGCGATCAGCACGGGGCGGAAGCCGACGCGGTCGCCGATCGCCCCCGCTCCCGGAGAAATGACCCCCCCGACGAGGGCCGCCGTGCCGACGACGAGCGCGATGGCGCTTGCCTGTCCGATCCCGGGGCCGGTCACTCGTCCGACCGCGATCGGGAGGAACGGTCCCGCCATCAGCCGCGCCAGCAGCGCAAACCCGAAGAGTGTGAACAGCCGGCGCGCCGGGGGGTCCGTGAACACGCCTCGCATCGCGCCGTAGGCCAAGGCCAGCATCGATCCCCGCGGAATGACGGTCGGGCGGACCTCCCGCAAGCCCACCGTGAGCATCACGGCGCTCGCCACCGACAGCGCGGAAGACAGCGCGTACACATTCGAGATAGAGGTGTCGAGGTGGTCCAACAGGAGCCCACCCAGCGCCGGGCCCGCGGCAAATCCTATCGGCGTCGTAGCGCCGAAGATCGCAATCGCGGTCCCCAGGCGGCGCCGCGGCGTCACATCCCGGATCGTCGCCAGCATCACGCCGGTATTCCCCAGCTGGAAGCCCACGAGCAGCAGGCTCCCGGCGAGCTCCCAGGGATGGCGGCTCAGGGCGACCAGGCCAAACACCACCGCTTCGACGACCGCGCTGCGGGCGATGACGAGCTTGCGGCTGTACTTGTCGGCCGCCACCCCCCACAGAGGGACCAGGGGAAGCCCGAGGACAAAGATGAGGGCATTGAGGAGCCCCACCCACCGGGGGACCGCCGCCTGGGGCAGCCCCATCGCCTTGAGATCCAGCGGGAGGAACGCGATGATCTGGCTGATGCCGATCGTCTCGATGACTGACGCGATGGAGAACAACGTGAGGACAGTCGTCCAGGACTGTACGACGCCCGCGCTTTCTCGATCCTCTGTCCGCACATCGGGATCAACGCAGGCGACCATCCTGGGCTTCCGCGCCGGCGAGCGCCGGCCTGGCGTGATTTTGTCTGTTGCTGCGATCAGATCAGGGCGGGCACGAGAGGCTGAGGTTCCCGAGCGCGCAGGCCAGCACCGGCATTCCGCCGGTATCCCGGAGCGTCACCGTCCACGCCGTGCCGGCGGCTTCCAGGGTGAGATACCCGAACTGGTGCAGGACCCGGCCCGCGGTCACCTGCGCGCCGGCCACCTGGAGGCCCGGAAGTGGCGTCGTCACAGACGGCGCCAAGAGGGTCCCACCGTTTCCCACCACGATCTGCGGCGCGCGCGGGGTCGTGAAGCTGAGGAACTCGAAAAGGTGAATGTGCCCCGCCAGGACCAGCTTCACCCCAGGCGGCAGCGCGTTCCCGGAGGCGGCCCGCAGCAGCGGGTTGTCGAACGAGAGCCGCTCCTGCCCGTTGGCGGTCTCGACGTGCCTGATCCCCCAAAGCGGGATATGGGTCACGAGCCACGCGTTGGACCCGGTCAGCCGGCGCAGCGCCATAAATTGAGCGGCATAGGGCGCGACGTGCTCCGGATCCACCCGCGCGTCGTCCGCGCGTGAGGAGTCCAGCACGAGCAACTGGAGGCCTCCCAGGGGGATCGCGTATGGTTCGGTGTAATCCAGACATTTCGCCGGCATGGAGCGGGGCTCGAGGAACCGGAACCAAGCATCACCGTCGCGGGCACAACTCTCGTGGTTGCCTCGGACGAAGACCCACGGGGCGGCACTGAGCAGCGGCGCGGCCGGCGCGAAGAAGTCCGCGTTGAAGGTCGCCCAGCGGTACCCCCAGGGATCGCCGAGGCATCCCGCGCTCCCGGGGGGACACTCCGACTCGCGATACAACAGATCCCCCACATGAATGACGAGGTCGGGGTGCCATGCCGC
>DASSXJ010000139.1 GCA_035703895.1 bacterium
GCCAGCGGCGCTCCGATCTTGAGAATCCCCTCCCCGTTCGCCGGCCCGCTGATGCCCCAGGCGAGCGTCCCCACGACCAGGACGGCCACCAGCGCTGCCAGATATCTCGTGTATCGAGCCACATCCATCCCCCCCTGGCCATTCGAGACCTTTTTCGTCCGCTCACTATAATAGTACAACGGATGGGTCGCGGCATGGTTCCCGACCCCCCTCGGGCGGTCGACCCGCTCGCGCAAACACACGATCGATGCGCATCCCCCCTGTTCGGCGCCGAGCCGGTACGGCTATTGCTTCGCCGCAAGACCGTTCGATATAATGCAGTCACAACGCGTTGCGACGCCGGCCCTTCCGGTTGCAGCCGCAGTCCTGCGAGTCCACCAGATATCTTCCGGGCCCCGTCTACAAGACTCATCCGGGTTTCTAAGGGTGGTGATCGTGTGTCCGCTCCTCGCAATCGACCGCAGAGGGTGAGAGGACAGCGCCGGCCGCCTGTGTGTTGGGTGCCGGCGCCGCGTTTGGTGGATGGCACGATAGGAAAGGGGGCATATCGGTGAAACGTCCGGTCAAGGTCACCGTCAATGGGGTTGTCCACTCGCAGGAGGTCGAGCCGAGGCTCCTGCTCGTCCATTTGCTGCGGGACGTGCTCGGGCTCACCGGTACGCACGTCGGGTGTGATACCAGCAACTGCGGGGCGTGTACTATCCTCATGAACGGGAAAGCGATCAAGTCCTGCACGCTGCTCGCGGTCCAGGCCGACGGGACCTCGTTGACGACCGTCGAAGGCCTGGCGCAGGACGGTAACCTCCACCCGATCCAGGAAGGGTTCTGGGAGGAGCACGGCCTCCAGTGCGGGTTTTGTACCCCGGGGATGATGTTGACCGCCCTCGACCTCCTGCAGCGGACCCCCGATCCGAGCGAGGAGCAGATCCGGATGGGCCTCGAGGGTAACCTCTGTCGATGCACCGGCTACCAGCACATCGTCAACTCGATCCAGCACGCGGCCCGCAAGATGCGGGGCGCGGGGACCAAAGCCGGCCGCTCGGCATAGCGGCGGGGGAGACAACCATGGCCGTCAGCAAACTGTTCGGGGCCAAGATCAAGCGCCGTGAAGATCCCCGGCTGATCACGGGGAAGGCCACTTACACAGACGACCTTCAGCCGGCCGGGCTCGTGCACGCGCAGATCATTCGGAGCCCGCACGCGCACGCGCGGATCAAGCGCATCGATGTCGAGGCGGCGCGCCGTCACCCGGGCGTCGTCGCGGTCTTTACGGGCAAGGATCTCCAGGGCAAGATCAACCCTATCCCCACCGCGTGGCTCATTCCAAACTCGGACCTCAAGACGCCGCCGCACCCGGCGCTGGCCGTGGATACCGTCCGGTACGTCGGGGATGGCGTGGCCGTGGTCGTCGCGGAGGATCGGTACACGGCGCGGGATGCCGCGGCCCTCGTGCGGGTCGAGTACGAGCCGCTTCCCGCGGTGGTGGACCAGCAGAAGGCGATGGAGCGGGGGGCGCCCCAGATCCACACGGACGTGCCAAGCAACCTGGCGTTCAAGTGGGGGGTGGGCAACGCGGAGGCGACGGCCGCCGCGTTCAAGGCGGCCGAGCGCGACGGGATCGTGGTCTCTCAACGGTTCGTCAACCAGCGCCTGATCCCCAATGCGATTGAAACCCGGGCCGTCGTCGCCCAGTACAACAGCGGCTCGGGCGAGTTGACCGCCTGGTACACGACCCAGAACCCGCACATCGCCCGCTTTCTGATGTCGGTCGTGACCGGTGTCCCCGAGCACAAGGTGCGGATCATCGCCCCCGAGGTCGGTGGCGGGTTCGGCAGCAAGATCCCGTTCTATGCCGACGAGGCCATCGTCGCGTTCTGCGCGAAGGCCATCGGACGTCCGGTGAAGTGGGCCGAGGATCGCCGCGAGAACTACCAGAGCACCATCCACGGCCGCGACCACATCACCGACCTGGAGGTGGCCGCGACGCGCGACGGGATGGTCACGGCGCTGCGCGGCAAGACGTGGGCCAATCTCGGTGCCTACCTCTCCACCGCCGCACCGGGCGTCCCGACGATCCTGCACGGCCTCATGCTGACCGGATGCTATACGATCCCCAACATCGAATACGTCGTGTACGGCGTGTTCACCAACACCACCCCGGTCGATGCCTACCGCGGGGCCGGCCGCCCGGAGGCGACCTACCTCATCGAGCGGATCGTGGACCTGGTGGCGGGCACGCTCAAGATGGATCCCGCTGAGATCCGCCGGAAGAACTTCATTCCGAAGGACAAGTTCCCGTACACAACCGCCGAGGGACTGGCCTACGACAGCGGGGACTACGGTCCGGCCCTGGACAAGGCCCTGGCCATGGTGGACTACACGCGACTGCGGGATGAGCAGAAGCGGGGGCCGAAGGGCGGGAAGCACTTGGGCGTCGGGCTCAGCACCTACGTTGAGATCTGCGGGCTGGGCCCCTCAGCCGTGGCCGGGGCCGTGGGGTTCCAGGGTGGGCTGTGGGAGAGCGCCGTCGTCCGCATGCACCCGACGGGCAAGGCGACGGTGTTCACCGGGGCGTCGCCGCACGGCCAGGGGGAAGAAACCACGTTCGCCCAGATCGTCGCGGACGAACTGGGCCTCCCCATCGATGACATCGAAGTCGTCCATGGGGACACCGCCCAGATCCCGATGGGGTGGGGGACCTACGGGAGCCGCACCACGGTCGTCGGCGGCGCGGCGATCGCGCTGGCGGCGCGTCGGGTGATCGAGAAGGCCACCAAGATCGCCGCGCACATGCTCGAGGCTGCGGAAAAGGACGTCGCCTTCGACCAGGGGCGGTTCTCCGTGCGCGGCAGCCCGGACCGCGCGAAGACCATCCAGGAAGTCACGCTGCAGGCGTACCTGGCGTGGAACCTTCCTCAGGGGGTCGAGCCGTCGCTGGAGGCGTCGGCGTTCTACGATCC
>DASSXJ010000140.1 GCA_035703895.1 bacterium
CACCGCGCCAGTTCGTCGCTACGCCGCGTCAGCGCCTTCTCGGCCTCGAGCAGCTCCAGCCGGGCCGCAAGCCACTCTTCACGTGTTCCGGTCTTATGATCGGTCATTGGTTCAGCTCCTTTCCCTTGGGGCAGTGGACAGACGAGCCTTCGATGGATCGGCGCCGAATCGCTTCTACCGGTTTCCGCGGAGTGCGACGTTTCGACGCTCCGCACCTTCCCGAACCTTGGTGAGGATGTAGCTCCATCCTTGGCTTGCGCCATCTCGATGGTCGGGGGGGATCTGCCCGATCGCCCGGTGTGCAAACTTGAGGCGGGTCACGCCGCCTTCCGCCGTCAGCCGGTATTGCACGTGCGAGATCGCCGGGTACGACATGAACAGCGGCCCGCAGATCTCCAGGAGCGTGGGCGGTTTGATAACCTGCACATGCCCCCACAGATGGCCCGTATGGTCTCCGAGATCCCTGTACCAGCGACCACCCGGCCACGGCTCGAGCTTCATGGGGAGCGGCGACCCCTTCCCCGCCTCGTTGAGTGGCCCGAGCTGCTCCAGGAGCGTCTCAAACACCATCTCGATCGGCGCTGCGATCTCCTCTTCCTTCGTGATCTCGAGCGTGTGAATGGCTTGCTCTGACGTGCCCGTCACCATGATCCTCCCTCCTTGTCTTTAGCTGGTCGGCTCTCGTGAACCGATTGTTCTCTCATCTTACTCTCAGCCCGCTCCTTGATTCGGTCGATTTGGCGGCCCCAGTGGCGCTCATACGTCTTCACCCAGTCGTGCACCGGCTTCAGTTCCTTCGCGTTGAGCCGATACAAGCGAAGTTGCCCGTATTTGCTCACCGACACAATCCCCACTTTGCGGAGCACGCCGAGGTGCTTCGACACCGTCGGCTGGGGCAGCCGAAGCCTCGCGACGACCTCCCCGACCGCGTGCGCCTTCCCGTCCACCAGCACCCCGATGATCGCGCGCCGCCGGGGCTCGGCAATCGCGTTGAAAACATCCGTGGTAGTCGCAGCCCGCGGCATTCTTTGATTATATTCTCATATAGGCATATGTCAAGCGAAAAAATCCCCGGCCCGCTGGATTCGCCGGGGTGCTCCTCAGTTCGGCGATCAAGAACGTGGACGGCGGCGCGCCGAATGGGCGCGCCGCCAGGTCACGGGGAGGGCGCTGGAAGAACGGTCACGGTGGTACCAGGCGTCGTACCCATCTGCAGCTGCTCCCCCAGACCGACTCCAGTGTTTTGTGCGGGATTCGGGCCGGGGATTACGACTTGGTACTGTGGAAACGAAGGCCCGGATCCTCCTGCCGGCGCTTGCTGGACGATCACCAGCGCGTTCGTCCCGGGGGCGCCTGGTGCGACCGTGACCCCGGTTCCCAGGGCCAATGCCACAATTCCGATACCAACTGCGAACGCCAATTTCTTACCCACCATCATCATTCCCACCCACTATTCCAGAGTCGGCGGCATCAGGTCGATCGAGATGCTTCCGGAAACAGTTGCGGTTCCGGTGTCCACGAGCGTTGGGGCATCCAACCTGAAACTCGTCCGCGTTCCGTAGATCACTGCACCTTCGAAGGCACAGCCACCGTCGCACCGATACGTCCCGCCGACCACGGGTGCGCCGCCGGACACGATCACCCACTCGCCGTTGGCATAGGCTCCCTGGACGAACATCCCACCCCACTCTCCGGCGATCGTTCCGCGGGCGGGCGCCCCGGTGAACGTGAGCGTATACGGGAGCCTGGCGTCCTGCGCAGCCACTTGGGCGGCGAGGGCGCCGACGAGCACAAGCACAACGATCAGATAGCGCATTGTCATCACCCCTCCTTTCTTGCGACGCTCCGATTGAGGAACTTCCATCTCTACTGTTGCAGAGGTAGACGCCGGCGACATCGTCCCAAAGGGCATCCCTGCCGCAGACACCTGTGCGTCCCTTTGGCCCGCCGTCATCTTCAAGCGTCGCATCCGCGCAGATGAACGCCGTCAGGCTGCGGTGAGTCGCGAGTGAGACGCGCCGGTGTGTCGAAGCATGTTGAGTTCGGCGTGGGCTCCCTCCGCGGCCGCTTGGTGAAACGCGGCTACGCGCTTAGCCTCTCGCAACCGATCCTCATGGTAGCGGGCCCGCGCGACGAGCTCATCCTCCCGCATCCGGGCGTATAGGGTCTGCGTAGTTTCCATGACCTACACCTCTCTGCGACGACTGGACCAGGGCTCAGCCGGTCGTGGCCAGCCGTTACTTTTGAGCACGTCCTCGGTGGCCGACAAAGCGGAGCCTGTCGAGTTCCAACTGTGATCAGGGCTGGTAGTGCAACCCCTGCACGATGGCGCACAGCTGCGGCGCCTCAGGAATCGACCAGGCATTCGTCACCAACCCGTTTCCTTCGATGTCCGCGTAGACCGCCACTGCGGTGTTGAGATCTTCCTCGTCGTAGGCGATCATCGCCACCACATGACCCCCGATGGTGAGGGCTTGGAAGGAGGCATTATCGTCATCCGCCGGTCGGCCCGGCACGACATAGTTGACGTAGCTGACAACCGGGGCGCCAGCGGCGCACGACCCGAGGGGTCCTCCGTCAATTTTTGTGAGGCCGGTCACGAGGGACCCCATCCGGTCTCCAACCTTCGCGATTCGAAGAGCCTGGGCGGACGCCGCCATCGTGACGGAGACGGCCAGCAGGACCACTGGAATTCCGATATACCATTTGCGACTCATGGCTCACTCTCCCATTCTCTCGTCTTGCCTTTGACAGTGCCATTTTCGAAGAGCACCGGCATCGTCCGAATGGCCGCGTCCCCATTGGCCATAGGGGCACCGAAGGGACACGCCAGACTGCGCGAGGCGATATGGCTCGCGCGACATCTCCTCACTTCCTCGAGAACGAAGTCGTCCCTGACCACGAGCCGCCCGGCGGCCGCAGCAGCTCCACCGCCTCAGACCGAACCGTGCCGGGGATGTCGACCAGAAGGCTCGAGCCGGCCGTTTGCGCCACTGTCCGATGCGGACCCCCAGGGGGCGCGATGACGATCGCCATGGCTAGAAAGACGGTCGTGATCGCGCGGATACGGGGGTGATGGGCGTGGCGACACGTCTTGACGTAGAGGTTCTCAAACCATCAACCGGCCGGCATCGTCCCTTTGGGCAGGCGGGGCTCGTCCCAATGGACCTTGTTGGGCTCTGCGCCGACGAGCATACTTCGCTCGACAGAACGGAAGCGCAGGGCGTCTCGGCCCATCGCAGATCGGACCTGGATGACAGTGAGAGGGGGCATTCACCATGGTGCGGTTTCGCTGCCCTGAATGCGGGGAGGAAACGGAGCTTGAGGCGCAGCTCGGGTGCGAGATCGTCTCTGTCTATTGTCTCAAGCACACCGGTGGCGCGGACGCCCATCTACGGCCCGTGCACATGACGGCGAAGATGGAGCACGTAACGGTCTTGGCCGAACCGGAATGGACGAGGGTCGCGGCGTGAGCCACACCCGGCGTCCGGCGCTTCGGCGATTGCGCCAGGGGGGCGTGTATATGTCTGAGGACGCGCGGTACACCGGCCGCGAGCGTCGAGAGTTCGTCATCAGAGTCGAACAAGGCCTGGCGCAGGCCGATCTCGGCGAGACGGTTCCCCACACGGAGGCGGCACAATCGCCTGACGGCGTGATGCCAATCGCCTGGACCTTCCAGGCGGTTCAGGACATGGGGGCGGCGCGAATGTACTCTGCTCCGGACTCTGCCCAGTATGCGGCTTCAGTGACCGCGCAGCTCGTCTCGGCCGTCGATCGCCTCGCAGACTTTCCCTTATCAGGGGCCATGGTACCCGAACTTCAGGACGAGACCATCCGCGTAGTGTCTCTCGGTCCATTTAGGGTTGTCTACCGAGTGACCCCCTATGACCTCCAGATCCTTACTGTATTTCAGGACGTTGTTTCACGTTTCGCAGCATCTTCCTGACGCCCCGCCCGTCAACGGTCATGGAGGCGGCGGGCCGGATCGCCACAGTCTCCTGCTGCCGACGGGAAGCCGCGGCATACGCAGGACCTGCAGGTGTGCTGCGTCGGAGATATAGCGTCCCCCTCTGTGCCCCTGGGTCTTGGGCCACCCACCGACGGCATTAATTGCTCCAAGCCGAGCGTGAGCAGCACCGGATAATTCGCACCGCTCTCCGGCATCGTCGAGACGACCAGGAGCCGGTTCTCGCTCGGAGCGACCCGCACCATGGCCACCGGCAGCACGCCGCCCGCCGGCACCCGCGGCACGTCCACGATCCGTTCGTCGATGCGAAACATCCCTCCCGCCTGCCCCGCGACGGCGTGCATCACCAGCGTCACGGTCGCCGGCATCGGTGTTGCGTTATGGATGCGGATCTGGAACGTATAGATCACCCCGTAGTTGCCTTGGAGCGCATCCCCGGTGGCCCGCTCGCGGACGAGATCCTGTTCCCCGCCGAGGGCCATCATCGCAAACGGTCCCCCCACCACGTAGTCGCGCACCCGTTCGACTTCCGGTTGCTCGAACGCGCCCCGCTGATGGAGGCGGTCAGGAAGGGGAAGGTAGTCGCTTCCCGTGGGCGGATCGAGATCACCCTCCATGCGCGCGATGACCTGAAGGCCGAGCGCAGCATCCTCCACAGGCGCCACCTGCATGAGCCCGCTCGCGATCTCGCCCGGTGCAAGCGCATGCACGACCAGAGGTGATGTGGTATGGGCCGGAATCGAGAACAGGAACGCTTCGTGGCGCCAGTACTGCATCAGGAAGTCCCGGGCTGCCGCGTGACCAATCACGAGTTCGTCGGCCCCGGCGTTTGGCTCCCCGCCGGTCACCCAGACCGCGGCTCGTTTCGACGTCGGGTTGCTGAGCGCCACCGTAACCATCATCCGCCGGGCCGTCGCCCCGTTTTGGTGATGGTAGACCAAGCGCACCGCCTCGGCGGTCGAGAGCGTGGCGCTGAAGAGCAGGGTGCTGAACGCAACCGTCTCGGGGCTGTTGCTCACGAGAAGACGCTGCGTGTTTGACCATGAAGCCGCCGTCGCGAAGGGACCACCGGCGAGTCCCGACTCAGCGACAAGCGTCCCGCAGACCGCTACAGCGATCGCGATAACTGTCCACTGTCGTGCGCGTATCGTCGTCTCCCTTCCATGGAGACCCCTCAGAAGACCCCTCACGTTACACGATCTTCGCTCGGGAGGACGAGGCCGAAGTGGAGGTCCAGCGACCCGTCCGTCGTACCCCCCACCTTGTCGGGACCCCCGTTGGCGCCCCCGGAGATACGCGAGACTGGCCACCACGCCGAGCCCAGTCACGGGCCAACCCGCGAGGCTGTTCACGACCAGGAACCACCCGAGGGGCAAGGAGATCAGGGCTGCGTACAACGCGCCGCCTCTCAATAGAAACCCGAGCGCCCACAGCAGGGTCAGGTGTCGGAGCGCTGAACGCGTCGCAGCCGGGAACACCACGCCGTCCTCCCGCAGCCGGCTTAGTGTCTTCATTGCTACCGCCAGGAGGGGACGGCCGACCGCGATGGAGCCGAGGAACCCCACGCCGTCCAGCAGGTTTTCAACCACGCTACTCCCGGCGAACATGACCGGGTTGCCGGCGAGCAGGGCCACGGCCCCCTGGCCGGCCGTCACGGCAACTGCGTACAGCATGAATGGATTCAGGAACGACCGCCGCCAGTTGAAGACCGCGACCGCGAGCGTCCACGTCACCGCGGCGACGATGGCTTCCACCGGGAGTCCCAACGCCAGACCCGAGTAGTAGAGGACCTGTGGCGCAACGACGCCGAGACCGGTCCGCAGAGCGAGGCTGCGCACCCGCACCGGTTCGACCTCCGCGGGACTCCGCGTGATCGTCCCTCTCAACGCCGTCCACCGCCGGCCACAGGTTCTCACCACGCTGTCTCCGAATATCCGGCAAGCGCTTCGAGGGCCGTCAGCAGGCCGTCGACTCCGGGGTTGACCTCACGCGGCGCCACGTAGCGCCAGTGGATGATCCCGATGGGATCGATCACGACCAGCGCGCGGTCGCTTGTGCCCTCCCTGGGCCGGTACACGCCGTACGCTCGCGCCGCACCACCGCGGGGGGTAGCATCCGAGAGCAGCGGGAATCCCAGCTGGAGGCTCCTCGCAAACGCCTGATGACACCAGACGCCGTCTACGGAGATGCCGACCAATTCTGCGTTGAGGTCTAGAATCTGCGGCACGATCTCGTTGTAGTGCTGGAGTTGATCAGTCGAGACGGGCTCCCAATCGGCCGGGTAGAAAACGAGCACGACGGCCTTCCCGCGTGAGTCCCGCAGTGCCCAAGTGCGAGCGGGCGCGGCTGGGAGCACAATCTCAGGCGCGACCGCACCGGTGCCCGGCGTGGCCCGCGCCATTTGGTCCCCTCGGTCCGCTTGAATCATCGCCTACCCCTCTCCCGAACGTTTAGCTCGTTGAGTCTTCGGGCTCAATCGTGTCGCCGCGGAATCGAAGGCCCCAGCCCAGATCCCGAAGACTCAAATAGTGTCGCAGAGGGGGACGCCGTCGGCATCGTCCGAAGGGACAGACCTGGCCCGTAAGGTATGGACTTTTGGCCATCGCCAGCCCGTCGCGGAGAGAGCCCACCGCAAGTCCTCCCGGATCGTGCAGAAGCATACGGGGAATAGCACGCCGGCAGATAATGCGCTGATCCAGCATGTGCACGATCGATCGGCGTCGGTGCCGCCCTCGGGCTCCTGTGACCTCTTGGACGATGGGCGACGGCCGGACGGACGATGCCGGCGGTGCGCCGGTGCGCGAGAATTTAGGTGTAGTTCAGATCTAAACCAAGGAGGGATCGGTCATGCGGTACGTTGTCACAGCCCTACTCGTTTTAGGAGTCGGCATCACAGCAATGGCCCCTGTGGCGTCCGCCCAGGTTAACCCTGCCCCAAACAACACGTTCACCAACCAGTATGGAAACCAGGTTGTCCCACTCACGCCTGGTGGCAACGGCGGCGCCGTTTGCTATATGGACGGCGTGGCATATAGTTGCACCCAACCGGCGCCGATGACCCTGCCTACCCCATCTCGCTCGGGCGGCGGGGTTGCGGGCGGCAGCACGATTTGCCCGGTGATCGGTCCCTGCTACGAGCCACAAAATCAGTTCTATGGCGGCGACAGGAACTAGCGGTTCCGATTGACCGGCGAATGAAAGCAATCGGTTGCCCCGCATACGTCGAGGCGACCGATTGCTGCCCAGGGGTAGCGAGGCGATGAAAGGGATCTTAGGTCGTCAGGTCTGGGAGGGTGAGCCATGATCCGTAGGTCGTACGTTGCAATCCCCGTGGTTCTGTTGGCCATGATGGTCACCGTGGCCGCGTCCGCCGAGCCGCTTCGGATCGCGAATGTCGGAGACCGCATGGGATCCCTCGTGACCGGCCTCAGAAAGATCGATGGAGGACCCCCCGGGTCGTGCACCGCCGGCGCACCGGTGGTTAGTTATGTCGACTACGTCGTGCCGGGCCGACCGCCGGACGATTCCATCGATTCCAGCCGCACCGCCACTATGCGCCATCGTGCGGGGGTTGCATTACCAGCCGTAACCATCAACTGAGCTCAATGGCAATGAGCACGGTTCTACCCACCGTGTTTCGATTCCCCGGGTACCTCGCTCCCCTCGCACGCCGCGTGGCGGTCGTGGGGTCATTCAACGGTTGGGATCGGGCCGTGCATAAACTCGGCAGGAAGCCCGACGAAGACTGGACGATCATCGTGTATCTCCCCCCGGCCGTGTCGTGTACTGCTTCGACGTCGATGGAAACTACAGGCTTGATCCGTTCGCCGATGAACGGATGCCGAATAGCCGAGGATCGCACTATTCCGTCCGCTACATCCGCAACAGGGGCAATGGTGATGGCGGATGAATGGCAACAATCTGTCGCGCGATGTCGCCTGGATCCGAAGAGAAGAGGGGCGATCCTTTGCGGGAGACTGCTAGAGTAGTCCGCGCTGGATAGCCGTGACGGCGGCGTGCGCTCGGTTATCGACGCCCAACTTGTTCATTGCCGAGGCGACGTGCGATTTCACCGTACGCTCGGCGATGCTCAGCGCGGTGGCGATCTGCTTGTTGGGCAAGCCCTCGCCGATCAACCGCAGGACGGCCTGCTCGCGATCGCTGAGGAGCGGGCGGGGGCGCGGAGCGCCGGCGGCGGCGATTCGCTCGGAGGGCCGTGGCGGTGCCGGATCAAAACACGCCTGGGCAAGATCGGCGACCTGGTCCATCGACATCGCCTGCGCCTCTGCCACCGCCGCGCGGTACGCCGCGTCGCCCATCTGCCGGCGCGCGCGCGTGTGGAGGGCGGCATACGCCGCGTGGTCGTGGTATGTTGGACTCATCACCTCGCCCGTCCAGTCGGTCCACCCCTCCACGGCCGCCAGGAGACGCACAGCCCGTTCGACGTCACCGTGGTGCCCACTCATCAGGGCGGCGATTCCGACGGCATACATGATGGCCCGTCGGGACTCCGTCGCGCGGGCCAGACCGAGCGCCGCTGCCCCCAGGCCGGCGGCAGCGGTGTCGTTCCGACGCCTCAGCTTGAGTTGGGCGAGGCTGGTGAGGGCAAACGCCATGATTTGGGTGCTGCCTGTGCCGCGGGCCAGGTTTAGGCCCTCGGTGAGGGTGGCCTCGGCCCGTTCCAGATCCTCCAGCAGTATGAAGGTGCGTCCGAGTTCAACCAACGCGAACACCACATTCCTTGAGTCCCCCGCCCCCCGGCTCAGCACGAGGCTCTGTTCCAGGAGCGCCCGCGCGTCGCTGGCCTCACCCTGCAGCAGGGCGACGGCGCCGAGGCGGGAGAGGATAGTGGCCATCAGGACCCGGTCGTGAAGGGCCTCGGCGAGGGCCAAGCCCTCCTGCAGCAGTGTCCGGGCGTGAGAGTAGTCATCACTCTGCAGCATCGCCAGCAGGCCCTCCCCCGCGAGCGCTTTGGCACGAAGGAAAGCAGAGGAGTCTACGCCCAGCGCCCGCGCGTCCTGGAGCCAGCGCCGTCCCTCGCGCACGGAACCACGCCATGCCCAGAAATCCATCAACGCCACCGCGAGGCGCAGGCTCAGCTCACCGTCTCTCCGCTCCGCCGCCCAGCGCAGCGCAGCCCGGAGGTTCTCGTGCTCCGCCTCTAAACGGTAAAGCCACATTCCTTCCCGCGCGCCGAAGTACTCAGCCTCTGCCTGCTTCGCCAGCGTCAGATAGTAACCGACATGCCGGTCCCGTGCCGCGTCCAGCTCGCCACTTTCCCGAAGGCGCTCCAATGCGTATTCTCGGATCGGTTGGAGCATCCGGTATCGCCGATCGCCGTTCGAGGCTCCATTGGTCTGCACCACGCTCTTGTCCACGAGCAAGCCGAGGATCGCCCACGTGGGCGAGGCTGACTCGCGTTCCTGGATGACGGCCTCTGCCGCCTCCAGCGTCCACCCCCCCACGAAGACGCCCAACTGGCGAAACGCCGCCTGCTCGGTGGCGCTGAGCAAGCCATAGCTCCAGTCAATCGCGTCGCGGAGCGTGTGATGCCGCCCCGGCACATCCCGTGCTTCTTCGGTCGAGAGCAGAGCCTGCCCCTGGAACCGGGCCAGCATTGCTGCCGGGGAGAGGACATGACTGTGGGCGGCGGCGATCCGAATCGCGAGCGGGAGGCCGTCGAGCCGGTGCAGGAGTTCCGCAAGAGCTGACGCGTCCGCCTGCGTGAGCGCAAGATCTGGCTGGATGCGCCGCGCGTGCTCCAAGAACAGGGCGGCGGCGGGCGCCTGGGCGACGGATGCCGGATCGAGGGAACGCAGATCCGGCAGGGTCAACCCGCCCAGGGGGAATCGGTGCTCCAGGAGGAGATTCAACGGCTCGCGGCTCGTGGCGAGCACCTTGAGCTGAGGTGCTGCGGCCAGCAGGTCCGCCACCCGCGCCGCCGCGGGCAAGACATGCTCAAAGTTATCCAGGATCAACAGGAGGCGGCGGTCCTTCAAGTATGTGGTAACCCGGTCGGCAGGTGGGAGAGCCCCGGCCTCCTTGATCTTTAGGGCTTGGCCAATTGCCGTATCGACGCCGCCAGCGTCATGGAGCGGGGCGAGATCGACGAACCACGCCCCGTCCGGGAACGCGGGCTCGACGCACCGGGCAGCCGCCAGCGCGAGTCGGGTCTTCCCGATGCCCCCCGGGCCCGTCAACGTCACGAGCCGCACGGACGCGCCGAGGAGGAGCGCGCGGATAGCCTCGAGCTCTCGCTCGCGGCCGATCAATGGGGCTGGATCGGACAGGACCGTGGACGGCAGGGCGCCCAGGCAAGGCGAACCACCGTTTTGTCCCGCCCGACCGACAGGAGGGTGCAGTTTCGTCACTGTCAGCCCCCCCGTGGGGCGGGTGTTTCTCGTGTAGTTTCTCATCGCTCTTCGCAGGACCCCTCATGCGGCACAACTGCTGACGCGAGCACGCTATTCCCGCGGACGCGCGCACGCCGTCCCCAACGGTGACCTCGATGTCTCGTCCTTCAGGGCAGCATGACCATACGACCCGACGTCCGAACGGCCGCTTGCCTGCGGTGATTCGGACGAGGGCAGGGCGGCGCAATCCTGCCATGCTTGACCCACGGGCATGCACTCGGAAAGGAGGCGGCGAGAATGCCTGCTGCTCTCGAGGACACTCGATTCTAAACGCTCGACGAAAGCTCGTGGAGGCGAGTAAGATGACGAAACTCAGAGTAATAATGGTGGGGCTGGTCGTCGCCGGTCTGATGGTCCCAAGTATCGTATACGCTCAAAACGTGATCGAAGTACGAGGGACCATTCAAGCCGCCGACTGCCAGGCGAATACGTTAACGTTGATCGCATCCGACGGCTCTCACGTGTTCCAAGTGGTACCAAGCACTGCAGTGTTCGTAGACTCGGCCCGCGCAACAGACGTCTGCACGCTTCAGCAATATACAGGTAGCAACGCAACCGTGTGGGTCACAGCCAACGGAGACCAGATGCTGGCGGGGCGCGTGGATGTCTCCGTAGCCGCTGCGCCTGTTGTTCCTGAGTCGGTGCCGAGCTACGGGGATGGTCCTTACTATGGGCCATATTATGGGCCTTACTACGCGCCCTACGGGCCCTACTATCAACCATATTACTACCCGTTCTACTACCGACGCGATCGGGACTTCCACGACGATCGGGACTTTCATCATGACCGGGACTTCCATGGAGGCGACCGCGGTGGGCCTCATGGAGTCCCCAACGGAGGCGACCGCGGTGGGCCTCATGGAGTCCCGAACGGAGGCGACCGTGGAGGGCCCCATGGAGTCCCTAACGGAGGCGACCGTGGTGGGCCCCACGGAACGCCTAGTGTAGTGCCGCAGGGAGGGGGGAACGGTGGCGGCAGGCGTTGAGATTCCAAGTCGTCTGCGGAGAGGGGGAGGGAGCAATCGCGCCCTCCCCTTTACTGTTACAAAATACGGCCTGTTCCGCTTGTCTTCGTCACGTCATTTTGCCACAGCATGCAAGTCGTTCGACCACGCTCCCATGTCCTCTTGGACGAGGGGCGGACGGCCAGACGGACGATGCCAGCGGTGCGCAGTTGCGCCAGGGTCTTTGTGTAGTCGAGACCGATGATCTAGAAACGCAACGCGGCTCCATACTGGCCAATGAGCCGGCGGCGGCCGCGGCCCTTGCCGCGATGGAGCTCGCGTTCACGGCCGGGCTCGGACTCGAGCGTCATGCGATCGAGAGATAGGAGGCGATCAATCATGCATGTGAAAATGAATCGACGCTCGCTGCTGTCAGGGATCGGCGCCGGGCTGGGCGTGGCGGCCCTCGACGCTCCGCTCGCGCACGCCGGCGTCGTGCGTGAGACGTCACACCACCGCACACCCCGCACCGACGTGATCACGAACCTCGCCATCGCGTTTAGCCCGAGCGGGTTCATGGGGGAAACCCCAGGCGACCAGGAGTACTTCGAGCAACTCCTCAAGGCCGCGATTGTCCCTCCGCTGTCGGAGGTGGTGATCTACGCCCACGGCTGGCTCACCGATGCGAACAACCTGATGCTGATCTACGACACCCTGGTGCAGGGTTATGGTGCGATGATGCGCGAACTGAGCGGGGCCCCCTCGCTCGCTCTCCCCACGTCCACCCTGGTGATTACCACGCACTGGCCCTCTCGACGCGGCGAAAATCTGGAAGGCCCGGTCGGTCTCTTGGACGTCCTGACGTTCCCAACGATGGAAGCCCGAGCCAACTTCGTCGGCATCACGGGGATGGCCCGACTCATCGGCGATATCTGGGAGCGCCTGCTGGCGGACCCGGACCTGGCCTCGACCAGCCTGCGCCTGGTCGGCCACAGCTTCGGTTGCCGGGTGCTCTGCAGCGCGCTCCACACACTCGCCCAGAAAGTCCCCCACGCCTTTACGGCCCTCCAAACCCGAAACCGGATCGACATGATCCTCCTTCAGCCGGCGTTCCCGGCCGATGCGCTCGAGCCCAATGACCTAGCGCACGCCCATCCGTTCGCGCAGCTCGTGAACTATCAGAATCTGCGGATCCTGACGACGATGTCCCAATGGGATTCCCCTCTCGTGCGCTTCTATCCGGCGGCGGAGGGGCAGCAACCCAATGACGCTGTCTACGCGCTGGCCCCCGCGGGCACGCGGACCCGTGTCCCCGCCCTTGGGGGCGCGGGCCCCACGGACGCGACCTGGAGGGCGTTCAACGGGGACCTGCCGCGCACCGCGATCCCCGTCGGCCCCGGGTTCCGGCACGGAGACGTCATCGCGCACCCCGGCCAGCGCCTTTTGGTCGCCGACCTCACGCCGCTCCACGCGGCGCATCATAAGGAAGACATGGACCGTCCGGCCGGCCAGCTCCCGCCGTTCGGGCGGCCCGACAAACAGTCCATGAGCCTCTCAGGCTATCACACTGATATCTTTTGCCGGGAACTCTACCACCTCGGCCTCGGCTTTGCGCATGGGGACCGTGGGATCTGACGATCGTCACCGCCGGCGGAGACTTTGCTGGCGTCACGTTGCTGGCTCATGGTACGGACGGCGGTTCCATCACGTCGGCTTGCTGGTCGGCTGGCTGGTGGGGATGGTATCTGGAACCGCCATGGCGGCTTCGACCGGTTTCACGTCTGCCGTATACCCGCTGCGTATCGGGCACGTCACGGTCGCCGCTTATGCGGCACTCGACGCCTTTGTTCTCCACCTCGCCGCAGGGATCGTCGTGATGGTCGTCTTTCAGGCGTTGAGAGTCATGAGGCCTGACGACGAGACGATCCGGCGGGACTACGACACTGAGAAAACAGTTCAGGCGATGGCGGCGGACTGAGCTATCTGCTTGCGGAAGGCTGCTACAGGAGTCCGCGTTGGACCGCCGCGACCGCGGCGTGGGCGCGGTTGTCGACTCCCAGCTTGTTCATTGCCGAGGCGACGTGCGATTTCACCGTGCGTTCCGCGATGCTCAGAGCGGTGGCGATCTGCTTGTTCGGCAACCCCTCCCCGATGAGCCGCAGGACTGCCCGCTCGCGATCGGTGAGGAGCGGGCGAGAACGATCAGCGCCAACGGCAGCGATTGGATCGGTGCCCCGCGGGGTGGGGAGCTCGAGACTCGCCTGGGCCAGGTCGGCGATCTGGTCCACCGACATCGCCTGCGCCTCCGCCACCGCCACGCGGTACGCCGCGTCGCCCATCTGTTGGCGCGCTCGGGCGTGGAGGGCGGCATACGCGGCGGGGTCGTGGTACGTGGGGCTCACTAACTCACCCGTCCACTCGCTCAATGAATCCACGGCCATCAGAAGACGCACGGCCCGCTGGACGTCGCCGTGGTGCCCACTCACCAGGGCGGCGATTCCGACGATGTACTTGATGTCCCCTCGGGACTCCGTCGCTCGGGCGAGACGGAGCGCCTCCAAGCCCAGACCGGCGGCGCCGGGGTAATC
>DASSXJ010000141.1 GCA_035703895.1 bacterium
TACCTCCCCCGGCAGGTGTATCCACATACATGCCCCCCTGGGTGAGGTCCTAGCGTGGGTGACACGGAGAATCTGCTGGATTGATTCGCGCAATCCCGCCGGGGCTACGCCCCAGCGCCGCCCGGTGCGGGGATCGCGCCGATCTGCTGCATGAGGCCCATCATATCAACCACGGTCTCCGCTTGGGCAATCGTCCCACTCAGGATCCGGTGAATGTTCAGGGCCCGGATCTCCACCCGCTTCCCACTTGCCGGGATGCCCTGTAGTTCGCCTCGGTGGGTGGCGCGGAACGTCAGGGGAGTGACGACGCGATCCCCTTCAGCGATCTGTGGATCCAGACTATGCTGCATATCGGGGAACGCGGCGCGGAACGCCTGGAGGAACCCGACAGAACTTTGCTTGTCGAATGGCGCCGGGATGCCAGCGAAATGCCAGACGAACTTATCCGAGAGCAACTCGCTGACCCCACTCATATCTCCTTTCTCCAAGAGCGCGTAGAACTTCCTGACCACGGTTTTGCTCTCCTCGGACATGCAGGTTCGCCTCCCTGAAAATTTTTCCCGCATTTACCGTCAAAGCGTACGCTGGGCGAACCACGATTCGAATGCTCGCATATCCCCCCCTTTTTTCAGTGTGCACCTGCGCACCTTATTGGGGGATTCGACCCGGGGTTCCTCCAGCCGGCAAACTGCCACGACGTGGCTCACGCCCGGAACCCCGGAGTCCCGGCCTAGGCACTTGACAGCCGTCATCTGAGAATATACACTGTATATACAGTATACGAGGTATATCGTGATGGGGATCAAGGACCGACAACTCGCGCAGAAAGAGCGGCTCCGCCGGAGCATTCTTGACGCTGCCGCGGAACTCTTCGTCAAAGAGGGCTACGAGAAAGTCTCGATGCGCCGGCTCGCGGAGAAGATCGACTATTCCCCGATGTCGATCTATCTGCATTTTCGGGACAAGGCTGAGCTACTCGACACGATCTGCGAAGAGACGTTCACGACACTGATCCAGCACAAGCGCCTGGCCAGAGCTGAGGATTATCCCGGCGACCCAATCGGCTACCTGAAGGCCGGCCTGCGTGCGTACATCGAGTTCGGCCTTCGCCATCCGTACCACTATCAACTCACGTTCATGACGCGCTCTTCGGTCGACGGAGAGCGCCGAAAGCGGATCGGGCAGGAGGCGTTCGGTTGCTTGCGGACGGCAGTCCGAACGTGTGCCGAGCAGGGCAAGCTTCGCATCGACGATGTAGAACTCGCCAGCCAGGTGCTGTGGACGGCCATTCACGGTGTGACCTCGCTGCTGATCACGCACTCAAAGTTTCCTTGGGCGAATCGGGAACGGCTGATCGGTGAGGCCGTCGATACCGTCGTCCGGGGCCTCGAGCGAGACAGTCAGTCAGTGTAACCGGCCCGTTGCCTGCGGGCGGGAATTTTTTTTGCTCAAAAAATGTACAGTGTAATGAGAGTATACGTTGTATCGAGCAAGCGACATCGCCGGGTGCCGGCGGCACGCAGGAGGAACGAAAGATGCCACAGGACCGCGCAACACTAGTTGAGACGAACCTGGCTTCGCCGAATCCACCAAACCCGGTTCCGGTGAATGCCCCTAGCCCCACCGCGGCTTCGCGCAATGGCTCGGCCAGTGATGAGCGAAGCGATCAGAGCGCAGGACCCCTTACACGCCGCCGCGGCCGGTCCCGGACGCGCACCTGGGCGTTCGGACTGGCGATCGCTGCCACGATCGCAGCGGTCAGTTACACATTTCGCTATTTCGACTATGCCGGCACGCACCCCGGCACCGATGATGCCTACGTGCAGGGGGACACGACGATCGTCAGCGCCAAGGTCTCAGGTCGGGTGGCCAGCATCCTCGTGAGGGGATATCAGCAGGTCCATAAGGGCGACCTGCTTGTGGAGCTCGACCCCGTGGATGCCGAGATCGCGGTTCAGCAGGCGCAGGCCGGCCTGGAGGTCGCCCAGACCCGAGTCGGCCAGGCCGCGGCGGCGCTCGTCGCCCAGCGGCATCAGACTACGGCGTCGCTCGCTCAGGCGCAGGCCGCCCAGGCGGCGGCGACCGCTCGTGTGCCTCAGAGCCAAACGAGCGTCACGCTCGAAGACCAGACCGTCCGCGAGTCGATCGCGATGGCCCGCGCGCAATTGAGCGCGACCGAAGCGCAGGTCACCTCGGCGAGGTCCAATCTCGTCAAGGCCCGCAACGATCTGACGCGGGCGAAAGAGCTGCTCGCGCAAGGAGCGGTGGCGGCCCAACAGGTCGACCAGGCCCAGGCGGCATACGATGCGGCCGCAGCCCAGGATCGCAGCGCGACCGACGGGGTCAGCCAGGCCCGGGCGGGGCTCGCGCAGGCGCACGCGGCGCAGCTCAATGTCCCCATCCGCCGGCAGGATGTCACCGCCGCGGTCGCACAGCAGGCGCAGGCGGCCGCCGGGCTGGAGACGGCGCGCGCCGGCTTCGACGTTGTCGCCCAGCGGGCCGCCGAGCTCGCCACCGCACGGGCCGGGGTCGCCCAGGCCGCGGCGCAACTCGCCGCGGCGCGCCAGCAGTTGGACTACACCCGCGTCATGGCCCCCGCGGATGCCATCGTCGGGAGCGATGTTCCCGTACAGTCCGGCCAAGTCGTCCAGCCGGGGCAGACGCTGCTGACCCTGGTGTTCTCCTCGAGCAAATGGGTGCAGGCGAACTTCAAGGAGACCCAGCTCGGCCGCGTCCGCGCGGGACAGCCGGCCACTATTCGCGTTGATCTGCTCGGCCGGACGTTCCACGGCCGTGTCGAGCGGCTCGGTCCGGCCACAGGCGCCGCGCTCGCCGTTCTCCCGCCTCAGAACGCAACGGGCAACTTCACGAAGGTTGTCCAGAGGGTGCCGGTGCGCATCGCGCTCGAGGACGCTCCGGACACCTTGCAGGTTGGGCTCTCGGTCGAGGCGACCATCGACACGACGGGACGGGGAGCCTCGTCACAATTCGCAGGTGAGGGCGCGCGCTGATGGCCGCGCCACGCGGAGATCCGAGCACCGCCCCCGGCGCGCCGGTCACCCCAAGCAAGTGGCTGGTCACCGCCGCGATCTCCATCGGTACGCTCATGGGGACCATCGACGCGTCCATCGTCAACGTCGCGCTGCCTCATGTGCAGGCGTCCTTCGGGGTCGCGGTCACGGAAGCGACCTGGATCACGACGGCCTACCTGGTCGCGCTCGTCGTGGTCCTGCCGCTCACCGGATGGCTCGGATCGACGTTTGGGCGGAAACGCGTCTACCAGGTCGGGCTGATCGTCTTTACGGGAGCCTCGGTGCTCGCCGGCGTCGCGCCCTCGCTTCCCGCGCTCATTGCCGCCCGGGTGCTGCAGGGGCTGGGCGCCGGCGTCCTCGGCCCGACGGAGCAGTCGATTCTCCGCGAGACCTTTCCCCCCAAGGAGCAGGGCCTCGCCACCGGCCTTTACGGGATGGTGGTGTTGCTGGGGCCCACGATCGGTCCGCTGCTCGGCGGCTGGATCACCGACGCCTACACGTGGCGCTGGATCTTTTTCATCAACCTGCCGGTAGGCCTCCTCGCGTCTGCGATGGTGGCCGTGATCGTCCGTGTCCGCGAAGCTCCGTGGATGCGGGCGGGATTAGCCGGGTTCGACTTCGTCGGCATCGGCCTGATGGCCGCCGGGCTGTCGAGCCTCGTGGTCGTCCTGGAGCAGGGCAACCGGTGGGACTGGTTCGACTCGCCGCTTGTGTGGGCGCTCACGCTGACCGCGGGATCGGGCCTTCTCCTCTTCGTCCTCTGGGAACTCATCGGCACGAAGTCGCCGGCGGTCGACCTGCGGATCCTCGGCAGCCGCGCGTTTACTGCAGGGTGGGTGAGTATCGGGATCGTCGGGTTCGGCCTGATCGGCGGCCTCGTGCTCCAATCGCTCTTCCTCCAGCAAGCCCTGGGCTACACGGCCATGCAGACCGGGCTCAACTTTCTCCCCCGAGGCCTCGTCACGATGCTGATCACCCCGGCCGCGGGGATTGTCACCGCCCTCATCGGCCCCCGCTACATCGTCGCCCCCGGTCTGATGCTCTCCGCGTCGGTAATGTTCCTGATGTCTCGATGGACGCTCGACGCGGGCCCCGCGCAGATCGTCGTTCCGATGCTGCTGCTCGGGTTCGCGCTCTCCCTTTTGCTCGTCCCCCTCTTCGGCTCGGCGCTGAATTCGGTCCCGCGACCCAAGGCGACGGCCGCGGCCGGCCTCATGAATTTGATGTTTCAGCTGGGAGGGTCGTTTGGGACGGCGATCCTCACGACGATGCTCGAGCGCGGCACCGACCTGTTTCACGCGCGCCTGGTGGAGCACGCCAGGCCGGATAACCCGGCGTGGACGGCGGCCCTGGGTCAGATGACGGCGCTGATGACCGTGCGGGGCGGGAGCGACGCCACCACCGGC
>DASSXJ010000142.1 GCA_035703895.1 bacterium
AGATATTTGCCGGATGGCGCACCGACCACCGTCGCGAGAATTGGCCCCACCATGTTCCGAGCATTCGTCGTCATCTCCACTGGCGAATTCGAAAGCGGCAACCCGGGGTGGCGCATGGACCGTCCTTCATGTGTCAACGTCCGTTCTGAGGACTGCGCCGCCCGGGGGCACATCCGCAGCGTTGTCCGCTATCGAGGCGAAGAATTTTCCGTCATTGGGCTGTATTTCGCGCACGGCCCCAAGGGGCGACTTGAGTTGCACTACGTCCTGACCACTCTCCAAGAGCGTCTTCAATTGAGCGAAAGAACGAACTAGGCACACGAGGCCCGGAAGGGGAGACCGTGCGGCTGGGGATGATCAGATGACGACGTGCGCGTGAGGGCGGCCGTAGGCCGGAGTGTGGCGGATCTTGTGCTCATCCTCATCGGGGTCAGCCTCTTGATCTCTCCGGTTCCGCATACGGTGATGCGGCGGGACATCACTCCCCCCGCGAGTACGCCCGCGGTCCTCCCGGAGGCCTCCTCGCAGGAGCGCGTGGCGGTGGACGGTGCGTCCGCGGGGACACCTCCTGAGACCGTCGCCCCGCCTGGCCACGATTCCGTATCGACTCGGGAATCGACGACCCCCACGCCGGCCCCTTCCTACTTCGTAAGGATCGGTCCGATTTCTGAATCGAACGCCGCTGAGATTATCCGGCGGCTCGCGGCCGCCCATTATTCAGTACGCAATCAGGATGGCCAAACCGAGCCGCAACGTTTTCGAGTCGTTTCAGACCCCATGCCGCGTCAAGATGCGCACCACCTTGCCTCGACGTTGGCCCGAAGAGGCTTCCCCTCTTTCGTTCGATCGCTCAAAGACGATCAGGTGGAACTGCAGTTTGGCGTGTTCAATATTCAGGGCAATGCGGATGAGTTGGCCGGTCGAATCCGGCAGGAGGGCTATTCGCCCGCAGTCGTCCATGAAGGGGCCGTTCCCATCATCGCGGGCGGCCCCTATTCCGCGGCCTCCGTCACGACCATCATCAAGACCGTCGAATCGGCCATGTCAGACTACGCCGTGACAACGGTCTCGTGCGGGGCCAAGGATCCCCTGATCCACGCCTGGAGGGGCTGGGTCGAGGTGTGCAGGATGCCCCCTTCCGACCGGTGACCAGGTCCCAGGACCTCTAGCGCGCCACTTCCCACGCGCAGTGAGGGCGCGTCACGCGCATGGTCTGTGGGTTCACGTTCGGGTGACGCCCACGCCATGCTTTGAGAGCAAGGAGATACCCGCCGTCCCTCAGCGCCGTATCCATCCGGTCTGTCGAGTTGCCAACATCGGACGGCTCGGCGGGTGGCGGCGGCACGTTGGCGACCTGAGTGGTGTCGACGTCTTGACACACCCACACCTGCGGAGCGCCGGTCCACCTGTCGATGCGGCGGAGGTCGGTCTCGGGCCGCCTTCCCGTTCCACGAGGGTCCCACCACGGAGAAATACTGGTATCGGTGTTCGGCCGCCACCACGAGCAAGGCCGCAGCGAATAGGACGAAGGCAGCGCTGAGGAATACGCGGCTCATGCCCACCCCCGGGAGGTGCTCCAGATAGATCTTACCCATCCTGAGACCGTATGGTCCACGCCGGCTGCGGCGGAGGAGCGAAGCCAGGGGGCAGAGAAGGCGAGGGCACACAACGTCCAGGGAACCGCAGGGGAGGCGCAACGATGACGCCGGGCAACGTGCCCAAGGTCGACAGGAACGCCGTGGTCAAGCAGGATTTGCGGAGCGTGCTGCACCCCATCGTCCCGCCCAAGCAACTCGAAGAGAAGCAGCTCGTGATCGTGGCCGGGCGCGACTCGACGGTGATCGACGCAGACGGCAAGGAGTATCTGGACGCGATGTCAGGGCTCTGGTGCGTCAATATCGGGTACGGCAGGGTCGAGCTGGCCGAGGTCGCCTCTGAGCAGATGCAGTCCCTCGCGTATTTCCCGCACACCGCGATCAACCTTCCGGCTGCTGCGCTGGCCGAGCGCCTCAACAGTCTGCTCGGTGGGGGTCACCACGTCTACTTCGTCAACTCCGGCTCGGAGGCGAACGAGGCAGGGTTTAAGCTGACGCGGCAGTACGCAAAGCAGGAATTCCCCGGGCAGTTCCGCTACAAGCTCATCACCCGCTACTACAGCTACCACGGGACGACGCTCGCCACGCTCGCCGCGGGAGGAATGGGTGACCGCAAGGTCAAGTTCGAGCCGGTCAGCGGCAACGACTTCGTCCACGTCGCACCCCCCTACTGTTACCGCTGTCCGTTCGGGCTGACCTATCCGGCGTGCGAGCTGGCCTGCGTGAAGAACATCGAGTCGACGATCCTCGGCGAGGGGCCGGAGACCGTCGCGGGGGTGCTCGTCGAGCCGATCATGAGCGGGGTGGGGGTGGCGGTGCCTCCCGATGAATATCTGCCTGCCGTCGCCGAGATCTGTCGAAAGTACGATCTCCTCCTCCACGTCGACGAGGTCATCAATGGGTTCGGCCGGACGGGCAAGATGTTTGCCCACCAACACTACGGCGTCAAGCCCGACGTGCTCGCGCTGGCGAAAGGCATCTCGAGCGCCTATCTCCCGATCGCCGCCACCGTCATCACCGACCGGGTGTTCCAATCGTTCTATGGAGATCCCGCGGCCAACCGGCATGTGAGCCAGGTGAACACCTATGGCGGGCACCCCGCGGCCGCTGCGGTCGCCCTCCGCAACATCGAGATCATCATCGAAGAGCGCCTCGCCGATCAGGCGGCGGAGACGGGTCGGTATCTGCTCGACGCGCTCGACACGCTGAAGCACCACCCGTGGGTTGGCGATGT
Organism: bacterium; assembly: GCA_035703895.1. Taxonomy (NCBI): domain Bacteria; species bacterium. The sequence continues at coordinate 2,830 of DASSXJ010000142.1, forward strand.
CCGCGGCAAAGGTCTTCTCGCCGGCGTTGAGCTCGTGAAGGACCGGCAGACCAAAGACATCGTGCCCGGTCCGCAGATGCAGGCCCTCAGCGATTTCTGCCTGAGCCGGGGCGTGATCGTCGGCCGGTCCACCAGCGGGCGCGCCGGTGGGAACACGGTGGTGCTCGCTCCGCCGCTCATCATCACGCGGTCGGAGGTCGACCGGATCGTGACGGTGCTCGATGAAGGGATCGCTGCGATGGGTCGGAGCCTGACGTGACCGATCAGAGCGATGCGGACCGGCAGACAGCGGTGGACAGCACGGATCTGTGCTTTACGCCGGCGCTCGAACTCAAGCGCCTCATCGGCGATCGGCGGCTCTCCCCGGTGGAACTCATCGAGGCCGTGTTGGCTCGGATCCAGCGGCTTAACCCGGTGCTGAATGCCTTCCTGACCGTGACGGCCGATCGCGCGCGCGAGGCAGCCAGGGCGGCGGAGGCGCGGGCCCTCAAGGGCGCCCCCGCGGGACCGCTCGATGGCATCCCATACTCCCTGAAGGATCTTGAGCCCACCGCCGGCATTCGCACGACCTACGGGTCGAAGTGGTTCGAGCACCATATCCCGACCGAGGACGGTGTGATCGCGGAGCGGCTCCGGGCGGCGGGGGGAATCCTCCTCGGCAAGACCAACACCCCCCACTTCGGGTACAAGGACATGTGCGACAATCTGCTTGGGCCGCCCTGCCGCAACCCCTGGAAACTGGACCGCACTTCGGGCGCCTCGTCGGGGGGCGGGGGAGCCGCGGTCGCGGCCGGGCTCGGCGCGGTGGCGCACGGCTCGGACGGGGCGGGCTCGATCCGGATCCCCGCGGCGTTGTGCGGGATCTTTGGCATGAAACCGTCGTTCGGCCGGGTCCCCTATCACCCCAGTGCGGATTATTGGGCGGCCAGGTCGCACAACGGCCCGATGGCCCGAACGGTGCGCGATGCCGCCTTGGTGTTGGGCGTCATGGCCGGGCCCGACGCGCGCGATCCGCTCTCCATCGACGCGCCGCCCGAAGACTATGTTCGCGCGTGCGACGGGGACCTGAAAAACCGTCGGGTGGCGTGGAGCCCGGATCTCGGGTATGCCGCGGTGGATCCGGAGATCCGGGCTATCGCGGAGCGGGCCGCGCGCCGCTTCGGCGAGCTCGGCTGTGTCCTAGAGGCGCCGGCGATCGATTGGCCCTCTCCTCGCGATTTCCATGCCGTCCTCTATCAAGTCAGTGTCGCCGCGCGCCACGTCGACCGGGCCAACGAGCGGCCCGATTGGATCGAGCCGACCCTCATGCGGATGATCCTCGCTGGCGGACGCCTCAGCGCGATCGAGCATGGCAAGGCGCTGCTGGCCCGCAGCGTATTCTACAATGCGGTCAGCCGGTTCTTTGAGAAGTATGATCTGCTGCTGACACCGCAGATGCCGGTCGGCGCCTGGTCGGTTGAGCCCGGTCCCGACGAAGGCGTGAAAGCGATCGGAGGCCGGCCCACGCCCACGATGTTCGATCGGCTGCCCTTCACCTACCCGTTCAACCTCACCGGGCAGCCGGCCGCGACCGTCCCCTGCGGATTCACCGCCGAGGGCCTCCCGGTCGGTCTCCAGATCGTCGGCCGGTGGCACGACGACGCGCTGGTTCTTCGAGCGGCGGCGGGCTTTGAGGCGATCCAGCCGTGGGCGCAGCACCGTCCCCCTCTCGAGGAGGGCGTCGGCGCCGGGCCTTCATAGGGATCGAGGGGAGTGGATGCAACGGATCGCACGTGAACAAGCCCGGAAATATGCATTTAATCCGAGCGATGCGCCACTGCTCCGCGTGAAGTGCGGCGAGCGGTTCGAAGTCGAGACCTATGATGCCAGCACGGGCTACTTCCGCACAGAGAACGACAAAGCGGTTCCCGCCCGCCGGCCCGGCTTTGACCGGGTGCCCCCGCTGACCAACCCGATCGCGGGTCCGATCTGGCTGGATGGAGCGGAACGCGGTGACACGCTCATCGTCATGATCGAGGACATCGCCGTCGACGAGTACTCCTGGATCGCGATTGGGCCCGGGCGCGGGCCGCTCGGAGAATCTTCCCGCTGGCCTGAGTTGTCCCGGGAGTACACGACACGAATCTTTCGCCATACCCTCGGACCCAGCGGCACCCGTCGAGACGGCACCCTGCGCTTCAACGACCGCATCTCTTGGCCCCTCAGCCCGTTTATCGGCACGCTTGGCGTCGCGCCGGATCGCGAGGTGACGACAAGCGGTGATGGCCAAGGAGAATGGGGCGGCAACCTTGACATCCGGGACGTAGCGCCCGGCAATCGCATCCTCCTCCCGATCTTTCACCCGGGGGGACTCTTCTATCTCGGGGACGCGCACGCCAGCCAGGGAGATACCGAATTCACCGGGACCGCAGCGGAGACGAAGGCCACCGTACGGGTGCAGCTGGATCTGATCAAAGGCAAACGGGTCCCCTGGATGAGGATCGAAAAGCCTACGTCGATCGTGTCCGTGTACGCGTATCGGCCGCTGGAAGTGGCCGTGGAGACGGCAACGCTACACCTCATGGATTGGCTGATCACCGAGCACGACTTTACGCCCACTGACGCGTATTGCCTGGTCAGTACGTGTCCGGACTTCCGCATCAACGTGTACCAGATGTGCAGGGTCGGGAAACTGAACTACGTGGCCGGGGCAGAGATCCCCAAGCGCTACCTATGACCGATGGTGGCCCGCCTGGCGCCGCTCCCGACCTCGGGAAGCAGCCCCGCAGATCACTAGGCAGCGCGGTGCGTATCCGTTACAATTGCGTATGATGAAACATCTTCAGTCGAAAGCCGCATCGATCATTGTCGTGTTGACGTGGTGGGTCATCGTCAACCTGCAGGTTGTCCTCGGACCATACGGGAACATCAGCCAATGCTCTTCCGCCGCGGCAGACTACGCAAAAGCACATAATGTCGTGGCGACGTGCCAGTGGGATAAATAGCGGTCACCTATCGGTTGGGGCGCGCTTCCGCCACGTGGCAGGCGGCGGCGTGCCCGGGCAGGATTTCCTTGAGTTCAGGCGATTCCTGGAGGCACCGGTCAATCTTCCAGGGACACCGCGGGTGAAACCGGCAGCCGTGAGGGACGTGGACGGCGCTGGGCGGTTCCCCCTCGATCGGAATTTCCTCGCGCCCGCCGCCGACCTCGGGGACCGCCGATAGCAGGGCGATGGTGTACGGGTGTTGGGGCCTGGCGAACAACTCTGCGGTGGGCGTCCACTCCACGATTTTCCCCAGGTACATGACGGCAACCTCATCGCTCAGGTAGCGAACCACACGAAGATCGTGCGAGATAAAGATCATCGTGAGCCCAAGCGACGCGCGCAGGTCGAGCAGGAGCTGCAGGATCTGGGCCTGGATCGAGACGTCGAGCGCGGAGAGCGGCTCGTCGGCGATCAGGAGCTCGGGTTCCACGGCAAGCGCGCGCGCGATCCCGATGCGCTGCCGCTGGCCGCCCGAGAATTCGCCGGGATACTTGTGCGCGTCGGTGGGGCTCAATCCGACTTGGGTGAGGAGCTGCGCGACCCTTCGGCCTCGCTCCCGCGGCGATCGAATCCCGTGGACATTCAGGACTTCCAGCAACGTCCCGGCGATCGTCTGGCGCGGATTGAGCGAGGAGTACGGATCCTGAAACACCACCTGCATCCGCTTGCGGTAGGGGGCGAGGTCGCCCTCCGTGATCTGCATCAGGTCGACGCCGTTGAAGCGCACCTCGCCCTGGTCGGCGTCGTAGAGGCGGAGAATGCAGCGCCCGAGGGTGCTCTTCCCGCACCCCGACTCGCCCACGAGGCCTAACGTCTTCCCCCGCGTCAGGGTGAAGGACACGCCGTCAACCGCGCGCACCGTCTCCGGCGGCCGCCGCAAGGCCGCGTCGAGGAGGGTGTGGGGCAGGGGGAAGTGCTTGACGAGGTTGCGGACCTCGAGGAGCGGCTCAGGCACCGGCGACGCCCTCCAGCTGGTCCGCCTTGAGACAGCGGCTCCAGTGGCCGTCCCCGACCTTGACGAATGGCACCTCGCCGGTCCGACACTCGTCCGAGGCCCACGAGCACCGAGGCGCGAAGGGACATCCCGGCCCCAGCCCGATGAGATCGGGCGGGAGCCCGGGAATCGGCTCCAGCGGCCGGCCGCGGTCGACGCTGGGTATCGACCTGATCAGTCCGATCGTGTACGGGTGGCGCGGCCGCGCGAACAGATCTCTTTTGGGGGCCAGCTCCATGATCTGCCCGGCGTACATGACCGCCACCCGATCGACCACGTGGTACACGACGCCCAGATCGTGGGTGACGAGGATCAGCGCCATCCCATATTCCCGCTGAAGCCTGACGATGAGGCGGAGGATCTGGGCTTGAATCGTCACATCAAGCGCGGTTGTCGGCTCATCGGCCAAGAGGAGAGCCGGCTGCCGCGCCAGCGCCATCGCCAGCATGACACGCTGCCGCTGTCCCCCGGAGAGTTCATGGGCATACGCGTGCAGGCGCCGCTCGGGATCGGGGATCCCCACGTGGCGTAGCAGCTCCAAGGCCCCGTCGCGCCGAGCAGAGGGGGAGGCGGCCGGGGAGAGGGTCTCGGTGATCTGCTCTTCCACGGTCAGCACCGGGTTCAGGGCGGTCATCGGATCCTGAAAGACCATGACGACTCCGCTGCCGCGAATCCGCTCCAGCTCCCGCTCAGTGAGGCGGACCAAATTCCGTCCCTTGAAGGTGACGGTCCCCCCGGTAATGCGTCCCGGCGGATGAACGAGGCGGAGGATGGCGCGGCAGGTCATACTCTTGCCCGATCCTGATTCGCCCACGAGCGCAAACGTTTCCCCGCGGTCGATGGTAAAGCTGACGCCGCGCACGGCTTGGACGATCCCCCGCGGCGTGGGGATCTCGACGCGCAGATCGTCGACCACGAGGAGCGGTTCGCTCACTGGCCCCGGACGCGGAGCAGGTCGGCGACGCCATCCCCGAGCAGGATGAACGCGAGGCCTGTATACATGCACGCGAACCCGGGCATGGTGGCGACCCACCAACCGCCGGACAGGAACTCGCGCCCCTCAGCGATCATCATCCCCCACTCGGGCGCCGGCGGCCGGATCCCCAAGCCCAGGAACCCCAACGCCGCTGTGGTGAGGATGATCAGGACGACGTCGGAGGCGGCAAAGATGACCGCCGATGGGATCGCGTTCAAGAGGATGTGCCCCATGATGATGCGCGACCTCCGGAACCCCAGCGCTCGCGCCGCGGCCACGTACTCCAGCTGCTTTTCGCGCAGGACCTCGCTGCGCACAAGCCTGGAATAGGTGACCCACCCCACCCCGCCAATGGCCAGGAAGATGTTCACCTCTCCCGGCCCGAGAAAGGCGACGACCGCGATCACGAGGACAAGGAAGGGGACGGCGGTGATCACGTCGACCGTTCGCATCACGACGGCATCGACCCAGCCTCCGGAATAGCCGGCGACCGCCCCCGCGACGGACCCGAAGAGAAACGGGAAGACCACCGCCAGGACGCCGATGCGCAAGTCGATGCCCGCTCCGTACAGCACCCGTGTCAGCACGTCCCGGCCGAAGTTATCCGTGCCGAACGGGTGCGCGAAACTCGGCGCCTGCAGGAGCACGTCGAAGTTCTGCGCGTTCGGATCGTACGATGTCAGCAGTGGGGCCAGCAGGGCCGCGCCGGCGAGCAGCAGCAGCATCGTCCCGCCGGCGACGAAGCTGGACGGGAGGCGCCTCTTGATGGCGGAGAACGCCATGGCGTGCTGGATCACCGCGTGCACGACCTGGCTCGCTCCTAGCCCATCCGGACCCGCGGATCGAGCAGCGGGTACACGAGGTCGGTGGCGAGGTTGATGAGCATCGCCCCGATCGCAAAGGTCAGGGTGAGGGTTTGCACGACCATGTAATCGCGGGCCATGATAGAATCGACCATCCATGACCCGAGCCCCGGGAGGGCGAAGACCGTCTCGATGATCACCGATCCGCCGATGGCGTAGGAGAGGCGGACGCCGATCAGCGTCACGATGGGCAGCAGGGCGGCTCGAAGCACGTGCCGGACCTGGACGTCTCTGTACGTGAGCCCCTTGGCTCGGGCGAAGTCCACGAAGGTGGTCTGCTGGACGTCGATCAGAGACGATCGAAGGTTGCGGGTGAGCACGGCGGTGAAGGCGTTGGACAGCGTCAGCGCGGGCAGAAAGAGATACCGAAGGTGCCCCACGAACCCTTCTCCGTACCCGGCTGCGGGGAACCACCGCAACCGGAGGGCAAACACGATGAGCAGCAGGATGCCGATCCAGAACGGCGGCGAGGCCAGCGGGAGCGTGATCAGGCCGCGCACCAGTTGATCGGGCCAGCGGTCCCGGTTCGCCGCCGCGATGATCGCCAGCGGCACGGCGATCATGACCGAGAGCAGCATGCTGTAGATAACCAGGAAGAGCGTGACGCCCATCCGGCGAGGCAGCAGATCGACGACCGGCGTCCGGTAGCGCAGTGACTGCCCCAGGTTGCCCGTGGCCAGGTTGTGCATGTAGGTCGTATACTGCTGCCAGAGGGGGCGGTCCAGGCCCCACTGCTGGTGCAGGGCGCGGACCGCGGCATCGCTGGCGCGATCCCCGAGAATCGTGGACGCGGGATCGCCGGGCAGTAGCTTGATGAGCAGAAAGATCAGGACCGTGACGAACAGAGCGACCGGCAGAGTCTGCCCGACCCGCTTGGTCGCGTAGGTCAGGAGGGCCAAGGAGAGAGCGGTCCTATTCGCCGACCGCGACGTTCTTGAAGATCCACGGCCCGGTCGCCATCTGCACAAACCCCGTCATCTTCTTGTTGATCGCGATGGTGTATGGCGCATAGTACAGCCAGATCAGCGGGGAATCCCTGAGTGCCACGTCCTGGATCTTGTAATAGATCTCCCGGCGCTTCTCGGGAGTGATCTCCCGCAGCCCCCGCGCCAGCAGGTCGTCCATTTCCTTGGTCTGATAGCCGCTGTGATAGGATTGGCTCTCCGTGTAGCCCAACTCGTAGGCGCCCAGCTGCGACGGGTCCGGGATGTCGTTCGTCCAGCCGGAGATGTTCACCTGGAACTGGTTTGCGCGGTACCGTTGGGTGGCCGCGGCCCGGTCGAGCGGCTCCAATTCCAAGTTCACGCCGATCTTGGCCCACATCGCTTTGAGGGCGACCGCCGTGGGTTCTTGCACGGCGTCGCCTGTGCGGTAGAGGAGCTTCAAGGTCAAGGGAGTCTTGACGCCGGACTCCGTGAGAAGTTGCTGCGCCTTGGCCAGGTCTCGAGTGTAGCCCTTCGCGTTCTTGTTGTAATACGGTGTCGTCATCGGCAGGAACGTCGTCGCGGGGGTGCAGTAGCCGAAACAGACGGCTCGAACGATGGCATACCGGTCGGTCGCATAGGCCAGCGCCTGGCGGACCTTGACGTTATTGAGCGGCGCCTCGCGCATATTCAGCGAAAGGTGCGCCACGGCGGTCGACGGGTTGAGCTGCATCTGCAGCCGGGAGTCCCGCTTGAGCTCAGCCACACGCGAGAACGGCGGATAGTCAATTCCGTCGACCTCACCTGACTGGACCGCGATGATCCGAGCGTTGTCGTCGGGGATGTACCGGAGATGCAATTCGGGCGACTTCGGCAGGCCCTTCTCGAAGTAGTTGGGGTTGGCTTTCATCACCAGCTCTTCACCCTTCTTCCATTCGACCAGCATGAAGGGTCCCGAGCCGACGGGCTTGTTGGAGATCTGGTCCTGCTTTGCGTCTTTGAAGACCTTCTCGGACAGGACGCTGTTGGAGAACAGCGAGACGTCCGCCAGGAACGGTGCCCACGGTTCCTTCAACGTGATGACCACCGTCGAGTCGTCCCGCGCGGCGATCTCCTGGACCGGTTCCAGCGCCCACTGCCACGGCCCCTTGACGTCATGAGCCCGTTTGAGCGACCAGACGACGTCGCCGGCCTTCACTGGATCGCCGGTGGAAAATCGCGCATCCTTTCGTAGGAAGAAGGTCCACGTCTTGCCGTCGGCGGAAGTCGTCCACCGCTCCGCCAGGTCGGGGTCGAAGCCGTCCCCCTTGATATTGACCCGCACCAGTTGCTGGTAGATCTGCATAAACGCCCAGATGTCCGGGTTGGCATCCTGGGTCACGGGGTCGAGGTTTTCCGCCCCGCGGTTGACACCGAACCGAATCACCTTCTTGAACTGCTGCCCGGACACATTCGGCGCAGGCGAAGAACCCACCAGCGCGAAGACGAGTGCGACCGTGAAGGCCAGGACCATGTGTACCCTGCGCATCGGCCTTCCCCCTAATGGATGAGATTGTCGCGCAGATTCTGCGGGTTGAGAAATATGTCCTGCGCTGGCGCGGCGGCCGACCGCTGCGCCTGCCGGGAGCCCGAGGATTCGATCAGAGACTCGTGCGGAGAGTGGTCTCGCTCAACCTCTCAGGACGTTGACGGCCAGATATTCGCTCGTCGGCGCAACCGTGTGGACCTGACGCCGCCCGTTGGCTTGGAAATCTTTGACGAGGCGCTTGGCTCGCTTCCAGGCCTCTGCCTCATCCGGGGCGTCGCTGCATCCCAACAGTCTTCCCCACTGCGCTCTGGCGGTGGACGTCGCGCTGGAGAGGGTCACGAACCAAAGCCACCGATCGTCACTGGCGAACACCATCAGGCTGTATGTGTGACCACCGTCGATGATTGTCATCTCACTCCCATTGATGCCCCAGAATCGCATCGCTCGGTCGATGTTCAGCGCTCCGTCATGCCTTTGATATAGAGAGATCAGTCTTTCGATAGGAGCGCGGGCAGAGTTTACAGAACATCGGGGGGATTTGTCGGATTGTCATGGCGATTGGTGACGCGATGGGAAACCGGGTTCGGCGAAGGAGGGATCGATCGTGGGGCGTAAGCTCTTTGGCATCACCGGAGTGACCGCGGCGATCATACTCGTGTTGGGCGCCGCATCCACGTTTGGTCAGGGGTCCGGAGCTCGCGTCCCTGAACCTCCGCCCCTGTCCGGCCAAAAGCCGTTCAACCTTACCCTCGAAGAGACGAAGAAATATTCGCGGGCCAAGAACTTTGAGGTGGTCGGTCACAACTACTTCAAGGGGGATTGGGTCACCCCATCCGCCATCAAGCAGGGGATGGGTTGCGGGTTCAACGTGCCCCGGGTATACAAAGGCATCGGGTACTTTGCGGGATACGACGATCCTCCCACGTGTTTCGGCGTGCTGATCGCGGATGTCAGCAACCCGGCGAACATGAAGGTCCTCAGCGTCATCCCCTGCAACCCCGGCACCCGATGCAGCTATATCCGCCTGAACACCAGCCGGAAGATCCTCGTCGTCGGCATGGATACCAGCAAGGTCAACCCGAAGCAACCGGACGGCGCGGCGGTCGCGCAAGCTGGGTTCAGTTTCTATGACGTCTCCAACCCCCGCGCCCCGCGACTCCTGGGGTTCCACTTGACGATGCCGCACGGGGCCACGCACGGGTTTGAGATCGATGACCGATACGTCTATGGGTGCGCCACGACGGCGCAGACGAAACCCGCGAACCACGAAGTCGTCATCCTTGATTATCACGATCCCCAGCACCCCAGTCTCGTGAGCGAGGTCCACATTCAGGGGCAGTACTTGGAAGAGGCCTATGAGCCCAGGGATCAGAAGAACTTGGATGGATCTCCGCAGCATATCTGGTGTCACGAAATCAACTACCACAAAGATCGGCTCTATGTTGCCTGGCGGGACGCCGGTATGGTGATCGTCGATGTGAGCGATCGGGCCAACCCGAAGATCATCTCACGTCTGGACTACGTGCCGCCCTTCCACGGCGGCCCCTCGGGGGCCACACACACCGTCTTGCCCGTCGTCACCGACCCCAACACGCATCCCACACTGGTCGTCCTCACGGATGAGATCATTGCCTGCCCGCCCGGGTTTGGCCGCATTGTGGATATCTCGTATCTCCCGAACCCCCAGGTGCTTGCAACACTCCGCATTCCGCACGTGACCGACAACTTTAACTCCGCGACCGGGAAATTCAGCTGTCCATCGAACGGCGAATACATCCATCATCCGCGGTTTGACCTGCGGTCGTCCAGCCTGCTGTACACGGCATGGATCGATCAGGGAGTCCGGGTGTGGGATATCTCCAATCCCTTCCTGCCGCGCGAGGTGGGGTATTATCTCTCGCCGCGGTATCCGGGGCGATTCCCGAACCGGCAGGTCCGGGAGGTCTACCAAGACAGCGACACGGCGCTGATCTACATGGCGGATGCCAACGGCGCAGGGATCACCGTCCTGCGGTGGACCGGTCCCATCCCGCCCAGGCCTCCTGTCCCTGCCGCCGTTCCGGGTGCGCGTTAGCGAACGCTCATCGCGGGGCTCCCGCGGAAACTCCGGGGGTCCGCTCGATTAATTGATAGGAAATTCCGCCGGTCGTCTCCTCGACGGTCCAGATGCTCAACGTGTTCCCGCTTCGCCGCGGTTCGGGCGTGGTGGTCCGCACCCCAAGCGGGGCCAGTTGAGCCAGCGCGTTGGCGAGGCTGTCAACCTCGACCGCGATGTGTTCGATGCGTGCCCGCCCGCGTTCTCCCAGCCGCTTCCGCCGAGCCTCCGCGTCTCCGATTTCGATCACTTCGATGTCTACATCACCGCAGCCATAGAACTCCCCGTGAATCCGCCCCTCGGGTACGTCCACGGATCGCCGTAAAGGCAGGCCGAATACTCCCGTCAGCCATCGCCGGGCTTCCTCGAGATTATCCACGATGACGCCGACGTGATCGATCCGCCTGAACATCGAGCGAGGAACTGGTGTCACTTTCCTCCCCCCTCTGCCGGTGCGTCGCGCTTCAGTGGGTGTCGTTTCTCATTGATCGGGGGAACCCCTTTCACGGGCGGGAGGACAAAAAAGAATAGGACCGGCTAAGGCTCACCGCGCCTCTAGGGGGAGGGTGTACGGCAGAACCAGGACGCCGTGGCCGGGCGTGCCGCCGGGGCAACGACACGCT
>DASSXJ010000143.1 GCA_035703895.1 bacterium
GCAGACGCCCGGCGCTATCGGGTATGTCGAGCTGGCATATGTCGTGCAAAACCAACTCACCTACGCCGTCCTGAAGAATCGTGACGGGACATGGGTGGCGCCTTCGCTGTCGTCGACCACCGCGGCGGCGGCCGGCGGGGCGCAGAAGATCGCCCAGACGAACGACGTCCGGGTCTCGATCGCCTACGCTCCCGGGGCGAACGTGTATCCGATCGCCGGGTTCACCTACCTCCTGGTGCCGCAGAACCAGACGGATGAAGCCAAGGGAAAGGCACTGGCCGAGTTTCTCTGGTGGGCGATCCACGACGGGGAGAAAGATGCCCCGCAGCTCCTCTACGCGCCGATCCCGTCTCCCGTCGTGGCCATCGACGAACGTATTCTCAAGACGGTCAACTTCCAAGGCAAGGCGCTACTGGCCGAGCGGTAACGGGTTCACGCCACCCCATCGATGCTTCGCTCCTTGCACGTAGGGAGGAGGGCCCCGGCCCTCCTCCCCCCCAGTGCATCGGGTGTCCGGCGCCACAAAGCGTGGACGGATACGGCGTTCCGCGTCGTGCTGACCGTGTTTGGGTTCTCGGTCGTCGTCCTGGTCGGATGGATGATGATCCAGCTGCTCGTGACGGCGATGCCGGCGATCCAGCGATTCGGCCCGGCGTTCCTGTGGACGTCGCGCTGGGATCCCGTGCACAACGTCTTCGGGGCCCTCACGTTCGCGTACGGCACCGTGGCATCGTCGCTGCTCGCCCTCGTCCTCGCCGTGCCCGTCAGCCTCGGGGTGGCCATCTTTCTGGCGGAGATCGCCCCCGTTGGGGTGTCCACGGTGCTTTCGTTTGTCATCGAGCTCCTGGCGTCGATCCCCAGCGTAATCCTCGGCCTGTGGGGGATTTTCGTGATGGCCCCGTTTCTCCGGAAGGTCGTCGAGCCGGCCCTGCAGGGGGTGCTGGGCTGGCTCCCGCTGTTCAGCGGCCCCATGTACGGCATCGGCCTCCTGGCCGGGGGGATGATTCTGGCCATCATGCTGTTGCCGATCGTGTCGTCGGTCTCTCGTGAGGTCCTCAAAGCGGTCCCGCTGAGCCAGCGTGAGGCGGCGTACGCGCTCGGCGCGACCCGCTGGGAGGTGATCCGCACGGCGGTGCTGCCGTACGCCCGGACCGGGATCATCGGCGCCGTGATCCTGGGCCTCGGGCGCGCGCTCGGCGAGACCCTGGCGGTGACGATGGTGATCGGCAACCGGCCCCAGATCGCGACCTCCGTGTTCCAACCGGCCTACACGATCGCCGCCGCCCTCGCCAACGAGTTCTCCGAAGCCACGACCGGGATCTACATCTCCGCCCTGATCGAGCTGGCCGCGGTCCTGTTCGTCATCTCCCTGATCGTGAACGCGATCGCTCGGTGGCTCGTGTGGCGGGTGGGCGCGACTCCCACCGCGATGAGCGGCGCATGATCGCGGCCCCAGCGGTGGGGGGAACCCGCCGGGTGACGGATCGTGTGATGACGTGGCTGACCGCGTCCGCGGTGCTGATCGCGATGGCCCCGCTGGCCAGCGTGCTCATCTATGTGACCCTCCAGGGCGCCTCGGCGCTGAATTGGGATTTCTTCACGCAGCTCCCCAAACCGGTGGGGGAGCTCGGAGGGGGGATGGCCAACGCGATCAGCGGCTCGCTCACGCTCATTCTCCTCGCGTCGTGCCTCGGCCTCCCCGTCGGCATCCTGGGCGGGCTCTATCTCGCGGAGCTCGGCAACGGCTCGCTGGGGTGGTGGATCCGATTTACCGCCGACGTCCTGAACGGCGTCCCGAGTATCGTGGTGGGGGTGTTTGTCTATACGCTCGTGGTGGTCCCGATGAAGCGGTTTTCCGCGATCGCGGGTGGGGTCGCGCTCGGCATCATGATGGCTCCATTGGTGATGCGGACGACGGAGGAGCTGGTGCGGCTCGTTCCCAATTCCCTCCGCGAAGCCTCGCTGGCGCTGGGGATCCCTTGGTGGATCACCACGCTCAAAGTAGTCCTGCGAACCGCGGCCGTGGGCATCGTCACCGGTGTCGTCCTGGCGGTGGCGCGCATCGGGGGAGAGACGGCCCCGCTCCTGTTTACTGCTTTCAACAACCAGTACTGGCAGACGCGACTCGACCAGCCGATCGCGTCGCTCACGGTGCAGCTGTACAACTACGCGATCGCGCCCTACGACGATTGGCACCGGCAGGCCTGGGCCGCCGCGCTCGTCCTGATGTCGATCACGCTCCTGCTCAACATCGCCGCCAGGCTGGTGAGCCGGCCTCGGCTCATGGCGAGGAGGCCACGATGATGGATCTCTCGAGCAGCGTGTGGACCAAGGCGTTCTTCGACACCGCCGAACGCGTGCTGCGGATCGAGGACACGACCACCGAGCGGATCAAGGCGGTCAGCGTGGACGCCTACTTCGGCCGGACGCATGCCGTCCGCGCGGTGTCCCTCAGCATCCAGACCAACCGCATCACCGCGATCATCGGGCCATCGGGGTGCGGCAAGTCGACCTTTCTGCGGTGCCTCAACCGCATGCACGAGCTGGTGCCGGGGGCCCGCATGGAAGGGCAGGTGCTCCTCGACGGCGAGGACATGTATGGCCGCGACGTCGACCCGGTGATGGTCCGCCGGCGCATCGGGATGGTCTTCCAGCGGCCCAACCCCTTCCCGACGATGTCGATCTACGACAACGTCGCCGCCGGGCTCCGCCTCAATGGGGTGCGCGACCGGCGGCTCCTCGACCAGGCGGTCGAGCAGAGCCTGCGCCAGGCCGCGCTGTGGGACGAGGTGAAGGACGTTCTGGGCCGGCCGGGCACCAGCATCTCCGGCGGTCAGCAGCAGCGGTTGTGCATCGCGAGGGCCCTCGCGGTCAGGCCTGAAGTGCTGCTCATGGATGAGCCGGCCTCCGCGCTCGACCCGGCGTCCACCCTCAAGATCGAAGAGCTGGCCAGAACGTTGCGGGAAACCCTGACGGTCGTGCTCGTCACGCACAACATGCAGCAGGCGGCCCGCGCCTCGGACAGCACGGCGTTCATGCTCAACGGGGAGCTGGTCGAGTTCGGCCCCACGGCCGAGGTGTTCACCCGCCCCCGCGACAAGCGCACGGAGGACTACATCACCGG
>DASSXJ010000144.1 GCA_035703895.1 bacterium
CGCCGACCGACCCGATATCATCATCCTCGACCTCGGACTCCCGGACCTCGACGGCGTTGAGGTCACCAAGCGGCTCAGGGAGTGGACCCAGACGCCGATCATCATCTTGTCCGTCCGCGATCAAGAAGAGGCCAAGGTGGCGGCGTTGGATGCCGGTGCCGACGACTACCTGACGAAACCGTTTGGAGTCGGCGAGTTGCTGGCCCGGATCAGGGTGGCCATCCGGCACGCCACCCGATCACCGGATGAGCCGGTCTTCACGACCGGTGACCTCAAGGTAGATCTCACGCGTCGACTCGTCACGGTCGCTGGGAGCGAGATCTCGCTCACGCCCACGGAGTACGATCTCCTGAAGACCCTCGTGGCCCATGCGGGGAGGGTCGTCACGCGCCACCAACTGCTTGTCCAAGTCTGGGGCGCCGCTTACGAGCAGGACGCCCACCTGCTCCAGGTGAACGTCAGCAACCTCCGGCGCAAGCTCGAGCCCGATCCGGCGCGCCCGCGCTTCATCCAGACCGAGCCGGGAGTCGGGTACAGGCTGAACGATGGAGCCTGATCGAATCGGGGGCTAGAGATGCGCGGTGAAGCGCGCGCGCAGTGTCTCTCCCGCCGCCATGGTCGCCGTCACCTCGATCTGCCAATCCCCGGCCCCTAATTGAGCGTCTGCGATGAAGGGCCCGAGGCCAAATCTTCTGACAGGTAAGACTTGAGGCGCTTCTCCGGGCCGGGCGACGGTCACCTTGGCCGGGGTGGGGATTGGAAGTTCGCTCTGCCCCCGCGATGAACGTGAGGTGCAATTCATTCAGGCCCGGCTTCCCCGGGTCCAGATAGGCATCGAGGAGGCGCCCACCGGAGAGGTCGATGTTGTAGAGAGTAGGCTGGCCGGGCGTCTTGATCGTTTGCACGGGCTGCGAGCGGCTTCGAACCGTCATGGCCAGCGGCACCTCGACGGACGCGCTTTGCCGTTCAATGACGGCAGTGACGAGCCACGGTCCCTCAAGCGACATGTTAGCCCCCTGTCCTTGGTAGGTCCCGTCGCCGACGCGCTGGAGTTCCAACGTCGAGGCACCCACATCCGGGCGGTCTGGCGAGGTAAAGCGGAGGGAGACGCGATCGGCCTTGATCGGGCGTCGTATGTCGTAGTCTACGACCTGAGCAACGAAGCGATTCGCGCCGGGGAATCCCGGCATGGCTTCGAGGTGCACGCGTACCGATGTGGCGTAGTCGCTCGCGGTTGCCTCGGCGGCAGAAGCGGGCGCGGCAGCTCCCCGAATCAGACTGGGAGGGGCCAGACCGGTGAGCAGGCCGGTCACCGCCAGCACGACCGCGGCCACAGCCAACTCGGTCCCGCCCAGGCGGCGGAGCCCCTGCAAGGTTTTCAAGATCGCGGGCACGGTTCGATAACGGTTGATCGCGCCCAGGGCGGCCAACATGATCAACAGCCCCACCTTCAAACAGGACGACCCTGCCGAAATCCGTCGAGAAGAGCGCCGACCAAGTCCCCACTTCGTCGACCGCACGCAGGACGCCCGTGACCGCAACCGCCCCCAATGCCATCCCGGCCCCCATGGAGAATCGGCGCACGGCTATGGCTTTGTGCTCGTCAGGAACGCCGCGAACGGCAACGAGGAGGGCCGCGAGTCCCCCCATCCACACGCCGACACTGCTGAAGTGCACCCATTGGTCCACGATGTTCGGCCAGCGCCATGGGCCGGTGCCGGCACCGGCGTGGCTGGCAAGCGTGTGCGCCAGTACTGCGCCGAGGGATGCCAGCCCCAGGATCAAGAAGGGGATCCGGCGCGAGCGCGTGGGGAGGTACGCCGCTGCGGCGACCGCCGCCCCGGCTACGCCGATCGGAAGCGCCCTCCACCACAACGCGCGGCCGAGCGGCGTGCTCAGGAGGCGACCGACGCCGACACCTGCATCGATCGCCTGGGCCACTCCCAGCGTGATCACCCCCACGGCGGCAAGCGCCCACAGGCCCCAGAGATAGCCCTGAGTCGCCGCTGGCGGTTCTTGGGTTGCGAGGGTCCACACCCAGGCGGCCCCGAGGAGACCGCTTACCCCCACATAGAGGCCCCAACGACTCAGCACGTACAATGGAGACGGCCAGGGGCTCGGGCCTTGCGAAGACGGGGCTGAGGGAGGAGGGACGCCAATTCCGAATCCAAATGCGCCTCCGGTCACGTGCCCATCGATTCGAGAGACCGTCCGCCAGACGACCGTATATGCGCCGTTCTGGAGAGGGCCGAGGGGTACTTGAAGCTCTTCAGGATGGCCGGGCACGACTTGGGTCCCGGTGCGATCGACCTGAACCCCCGCGCTATCGAGCACGTGGATTGCAGATAGGGCCGGCTCGGGTTGCTCAGTGAACGTCAGCGTGATTGCCTGCGGAGCTTGCTGGAGCACCGCTCCGGCGCCCGGGAGAGAGCGCTGAAGCAGGGCATGGGCTTCGGTGTGTGCGCTGATCCCCAGCGACCCCAATAGCACAAGGATGGGAATCGCACCCCACCGACGCATGACGAACTGTCTCGCTATCGCCGCCCCGTCACGCCGCCGTACGCCTGCGGCCAGAGGACACTCCGACAACGATCCCGACAGCCCCCACGAGGATGCCGATCATGCCGAGCACCCGTGCTTGGGAGGCGGCGGCCGCCGCGTCCCGGGCCGACGCTTGACCTTCGTCGATCCTGGGGCCGAGGCGTTCCAGCCGCCCGGCCAGCTCGCCGGGGGAGGGATCCTTGGCCGGGAATTCGATCGCTGAAGACTCTGTCACGGGGTCAAATGTCTTGTCCGAACTCGTGAACGACTGGTCTACCCGTTGGCCGCCAAGCGATCCCACGAAGTGGAACGTGTAGTTTCCGGGCCGCGTCGGGATGATAGCCGCCCTGAAGTCCCCCGGCCTCCCGAAGGCCTTCCCGAAGGCGGCCTCCAGGGGGAGGGGGCCCATTTTCTCGGTGCCGAAAATGATCTCGACCTTGAGGTCCTCGGGAAGGTCTGTCACGGGCTTGCCCGAGGCATCGCTCAGCAGAAGCTGGACGCCGTTCTTGACGCCGGCGTATGTGGGTTCGTCGGCCCAGCCTACTCTCATGACGTAGGGCCCGACCTGGCGGCGCTCGTGCGCACTAGCCATGCCGGTCAACATTAGTGGTAGCCAAAGGGCGAGGGATAGAGTGACTCCCACCCCGCACAACCTGCGCCATGCCATGGTGTCTCTCCCCTCCTTAGTGCGGCGGCGGGTACTTGCGAGGACCCTTCGCCTCCGGCTTCCCCATTCTAGAAGAGCCGCCCGCCCCAGTCTCTACTACTTTTGGAACATTGCGGCAGATTTTACCTGAATGCTATAGTCGCCGTTGGACAGTCTACCGCTTGGGCCCATCGGCCACCAGGGAGGGACCGTCGTGAGAAAGGTTAGGAGGACGGTGGGTTGGCTGGGCCTCGGTATCCTGATCTGTCTTGGGCCTGTGCTTCCTGTGTGGGCCCACGCTAACCTGGTGAGATCCTCGCCCGCCGCCGACGCGGTTCTGACCGGTTCGCCGCCTCTCATCCAGGCGTGGTTTAGTGAAGAGGTCGCGGTGAAGGGGAGCGTCATGCGGTTGTACGACGGGGCGGACAAGGTTCTGGCGGCTGGCGGTGTCGACCTGAAAGACACGGACCACGAGTCCATGAGAATCACCCCACCGCGGCTCGCGCCCGGAGCCTACCAGGTGCGGTGGCACGCCATCTCGGCCGACGACAACCACGTAACCGAGGATGTTTTTCGCTTCTCAATCCGGCCCGCGAGCCGCGGTCCGTATGGGCCGACGGCGGCGTTCTTTTCTCTCCTCCCTGTCCGGTTGTGGTGAAGGGCTGAACTTCCTGATCGACCCGCTGGTGACGGTTAGGTAGGTCGCGCGCCCTCGGATCAGGGCCTGCGTTTCAGAGTTCGGAGCGGGGAGGGGGAAATGCCTCAGCGGTGGTGGCTCGCTCTGGGAGCGGCGGCTCTCCTGGCGTTCGGTTTGATTCCTCGGGTGGCTGCGCAACCGTTTACGGACACGCCTGCGAACCACTGGGCCTACGAAGCGCTTACCGACCTGGCCGCCAAAGGGCTCATCCAAGGCTATCCCGATGGGACGTTCAAGGGCGATCGATCGATGACGCGATACGAGATGGCGATGGTGGTCGCCCGGCTGCTGGTCCGGACCGAGAGCATCCGGGTTCCCGCTCCGCCGCCGGCGCCGAAGCAGGAAGTCAACAAGTCGGATCTCGACATGATTCTCCGCCTGATGAACGAGTTCCGCGCGGAGCTCGCCGCCCAGGACGTCCGCATGCAGGCGGTCGAGGAGGAGTTGAACGCCCTCAAGGACAGGTTAGAGACCAAGACCGTTCAGATCACCGGGGCCGCGGAGTTCCGGTACGACGTGTCCCGGGCGGCGAGCGGCGATCCGCTGAACGGGAATCCGAACACGGGGAGCGTAAGCGCGGGGGCGAGCCCGACGGGGAACTTAGCCCGGTACGTGCTGCGGCTGCAGTTTGACGGGAGCCTGCCGGAGAACCTGCACTTCATCACGGTGCTGATCACGAGCGGGGCGACCGGGACGGGCGCCAGCACGGGATTCATCCCGTTCAACAGCAGCGAGTTCGGGTTCTCGGGCACCTTTAACACGCACGTGCTGGGGACGCTCGACGACGCGTTTCTGGACTGGAAGAACGCGTTTGGGCTGCCGCTGGAGATCTGGCTGGGGCGGTTTGGGGGGGCGCCACCGGGGACCACCTATCCGGTGCAGTTTGGGCCGTTTGGGCTGTTGATGAATACGGCGGGGGACACGTGGGAGGACGCGACGGGGGACAGCGGGTTCAACTCGGCGGACGGGGTGCGGGTGGCGCTGCACCTGGCGAATCTGGCGGACCTGCAGGTGCAGGCCGTGGCGATTCGGATCACGGGGAACATCGGGGCGCTGAGTTACCCAAGCGGGGAAGACGCCTACGGCATGGATGCGAATGTGAAGATCGTGGAGGGGCTGCACGTCGGCGGGTACTACGTGGCCAACGTGCTCGCGCAGAGCGGGTCGACCCCGTTCGTCCAGCCCACAGGTGCGGTGAGTTTTCTGTACCACGTGTACGGGCCGGGCGGGGGCTCGGTGAACCCGGCCACGGACAACTGTCCGGTGGCGGGCGGGGGGGCGGCGGGGATCACGTGTCCGGCGGCGGGGAACGGGTGGGGGGCCTACGTGCAGTGGGACATCGTGAAGGGGATCCATCTCGACGGGGAGTGGGCGCAGTGGCACGACACGGTGCTGGGGGGGACGGATAGCGGCGTCCAGGCCGTGGTGACCTGGGATCTCGGGGAGCTCTTCAAAGTCGGCCACGACCTGGTGCTCACCACCGGGTATCAATACTACGGGGTGAACTTCTACCCGCCGTACGGCGCAGCCGAGTTGGACCTCTTTGGCTGGGACATCGTCTATCCAGGCAATGCGCAGGGCTTTACGGCGACGGTGAGCGTCACGCCGTGGCGGCACATCACCCTCTACGGCAACTATCTGACAGGAAACAACGTCTCGAACACGATGTCCCTGACGGAGTACGAAGTCGGCGTCATTTACAAGCTCGCCGCCGTCGCCAATGTGAGGGTGCTCTACCGCGACCTCACCATGGGCGGCGTCGATCAGCAGAACACGTGGCGGGCGGTGGTAGACTACAGCTTTTAGCGGCGAGTTGGGGCGTCACGAATCGCCCGGCGGGCGGGACCGGGTAGACGGTGACCGCGTAAACCCTTGGGTGAGGGCGAAGGCCGCCAATTCTACTCGGTTGCGCAGATGAAGCTTGGCCAGAATGTTCTGAAGATGCCGTTTGACGGTTCCTTCAACGATGCCGAGGGTGGCGGCGATTTCCTTATTGGCCAGACCTCGGGCCACCAAGGCGAGGATCTCCTCTTCGCGTGGGGTGAGCGTGGGGAGCGACCCGCGGGGGATGCTGCTCTGGCGGGTGAACTCCTGGAGAATCCGGTCGGCGATCGCACGGGAGATCCGCGCGTCCCCCCCGACGAGCGCCGTCAGATACTCGAGCCACAGATCCGGATCCACATTCTTGATCAGATACCCCTGAGCCCCGCACCGAATCGCTTCGAAGAGGTCCTGCGGATCGTCTGAGACGCTGAGCACAACGACGAGCGTCGAGGGAACCTCCTCTTTGATGAGCCTAATCGCCTCGAGCCCGCCGAGGCCCGACATCCGGAGGTCCATGAGCACAAGGTCCGGGGCGAGCTCGCGCACGCGGGCGACGCCTTCTTGACCGTCGCTCGCCTCTCCGACCACATCGAATTGTGGCGAGCCGGCCAGGATGAGGCGGATTCCCCGGCGCGCCAGCTCGCTGTCGTCGACGATCAACGTGCGCGTGGTCATGCGCTTCGCGCGGGTCCACCGGTGTACGGCATCTAGAAGACTACTGTGGTTCCCCCCTGCGGGCCCCGCGAGACGGTCACCGTTCCTCCCGCGGCGCGCGCGTGGTCGCGCAGGGCAGTGAGGCCGTACCGCCCCTGTAGCGGGCCCGGGAGAGGATCCGGCACCCCCTTGCCATCATCGGTAATCGTCATAGAGAAGCAAGTGTTCCAGTCGATCCGCACGTTTACCGACCGGGCGCCGGCGTGTTTGGCCACATTGTGCAACGCCTCGCGGACGATCGCCATGGCGTGAAACTCGGACTCGAGCGGCGGCTGGACGGCCCTCCCATTTTCTTCTACGGCGCCCGCAATGCTGTGGATCTCACCAAACCGATGCACGTAGGCCCGCATCCAGGCGCCAAGCGGCTGATCCGCTTCCGGGCTCGTCCGCAGATCGAAGATGGCGTCGCGGACATGCCGGGACGTGTCCTGAACCGCCTGCGTGATCTCGGCGGCTGTGTGACGGGCGGGGTCCAAGTTGGACGCCGCAAGGGAACGCTCGAGCGCGGTCGCCTTGACGTTCAGGAAGAACAGGGCTTGCGAGATGCCGTCGTGCAGCTCCCGAGCCAGGCGTTCCCGCTCCTCCGAGACCGCGTGCTCGATGTCGGTGGCGCGCAGCCGGGCATCCGCCGCTTCCAGCCGGCGGTAGATTGGGAGCAGGATCAGGGCGGAGATGACGAGCGCCGCCACGCCGGTCATGACGTTGCCAAGCATTTCGGGGAGGAGGCCATGGAGGAGCTCATGCCGGACGACCTCGGCGCTAAACACTACCACCGCGGGCAGCAGCACGGGGGTCAGACGAAGCGCAAAGCGCCAAGCGCCGCGCGGGTCCCTTCGTGAGACTTCCCGGGATCGCGGCACGGCGGATCCATTCCCGACGATCAAATCACGAGTCGTCACCTATCTCTATTCTAAACCATGGGTGGCCGTCTCGCTCCAAGCCACTTCCAGGCTCGTACCTCGGCCACGGGCCCGCGCGCTGGTTTAGCCGCTCACCGCACACTTCGCTGTATGGACGGGACCGACGGCTGCGTGCGTCTTATTGTCGGCCCAATAGACCTTGATCGTATGTGTCCCGGCCGGGAGCGGCCCGATGACGTACTGGTAGCGAGAGGGCCCCACCTTGGTGAGTTTGCTGGCGGGAGGCATGAAGACGAGGCTGTCGACGATGATGTGCAGGTGGATTCCGGAATCCATGCCGCTCATCCCCGCCATCCCGCCGCCCATGGTGAGATGGTCGATGTCACCCGGCGTCTCGACGACCACCGCGACCGGGTTCTTGACCGGCGCGCCGTTCGCCGGCGTGATGAGTTGAAGCGGGGGGACATCCGCCATGGGCGCTTTGGTCGTCTGCGCGCCCGTCCCGATCGAGAACTTGAACGATCCGTCTTTCGGCTCATTATCGTCGGCTGAAATGGCGTGCCACTTGACCAGATAGGCCCCATTGGCCAGATGAGGCGCCGCGATCTTCATCACATCATGCTTGGCCACGGCCGGATCGATGCCGCCCGACGCGAGAAGCTTTTGATGGCTGTCGTACAGCCGCAGGGTGCTGCCCTTGACCTTGAGCTCCTCGCTAAACCAGGCACGGATCTCAGACGGCGCTTTGCTGAGAGACGCGCCACCGGCCGGCGAAGACTTCACCATGGACGCATGGCTCCACGCCGGCGTTGCCGGAGCCAAGGTGGCGAGGGCGGCAACGAGACCCCATACCACGCATCCAAGATATGCTCGCATGCGCTTCACCCCCATATCACCCTCTCTGGGCGACCAAGACGGTGCGCCTACTGCCACGATACTATGAGGGACGAGCTCGGTACAACGTGACGAAAGTAGTAGAGAGGGGAGATTAGCGGGCTGGGGCGACTTTTTTCTGACACCGGGTGCACCGGCCAAAGAAGTCCACGACATGGTCGAGGACGGCGAA
>DASSXJ010000145.1 GCA_035703895.1 bacterium
TCTCGGTCCTTGAGCGGGTCGCGACTGACGTGATTCCTAAGCTGCGCTAGGCGAAGATCCGAGGCGACATCCTCGTCACTGTACCGGGTCAAGGCAGTTGGGTGCGGCGGGGTGCATGGTGGAGGCGGCGGGAATCGAACCCGCGTCCTGAAGCCGCGAGGGCAAGGCATCTACGCGCGTATCCTGCGGTTTGAATTCGCGGGGCCGGGCTCCCACAGGCAGGATCCCGATCTCGCTAGCTCTCTAGGTCTTAGCCGACTCTCCCGGAGCGAGGAGCATCGGAGCAGCCGACTGTTGACGCTCGACCCCCGCCCGCCGGCGATGCGGGGCGAGCGACGCTACTTAGTTAAGCAGCGTAAGCGAGCTGTGTGTCGGCGTGTATGCGCCGTCCAGTTGTTTAACGAGGACCTGGACCACCTCGGCGCGCCACCCTGCTTCTGCCTGCTCAGTCGAGACCTTTCGCCCCCATTCTTAGAAACAACTGATTTCAACGCTATTATACCATTATTGGCGAAGCCTCCTGGGCCGGGTGTTAGGACCGGCGCCTCGGGGTCCGTGCTCCCAGGTTCCGCGCGATTCGTCGCTCGGCCTCACGTTCCGCGATCCGCTCCCGCTTGTCGTAGAGATGCCGCCCGCGGGCGACAGCGAGTTCGATCTTGACGATGCCCCGGCGGAAGTACAATCGCATCGGGATCAATGTATAGCCCTTCTGATCCGTCTTGGCTTTCAGCCGGATGATCTCGCGGCGGTGCAGGAGCAGTTTGCGCGTCCGCAAGGGGTCGTGGTTGTGAATGTTTCCCTGGGCGTACGGATTGATGTGCAGGTGGTAGAGCCACACTTCGTCCCCGTCGACTCTGGCGAACGCGTCGGCGAGACTAACACGGCCTTCCCGAAGCGACTTGACCTCCGTCCCGGTCAGAACGATCCCCGCCTCGTGAGCCTCCTCGATCCAATACTCGTGCCGGGCCCGGCGGTTGGTTGCGACCGGCTTCATCTCTTGCTCCTTGACGGCCTCGGGTGCCACGGCTCTAGGGGTCCCGGAAGAAGGTGCCCGTGGCCTCGGCGAGCCGTGTTCCATCGGGCAACGCCAGCGCCGCCTCCGCCGTAAACAGCTTCGTGCGCTCACCCGTCAGCCGCGCGGTCACCACAACCCGCTGACCCACCGGGGTCTCCCGCCTGAAGCGGATGTCTAACCGGGCGGTGACAGACTCCCGGCCTTTCATGTGAAAGAGCTGAGCCATCGCGTCGTCCAAGGCCGCCGCCACAATGCCCCCATGCACGACTCCTTCATACCCTTGAAACTGGGGCCCCGGCGTAAATTCCGCCTGAACGGTGTCCCCGATCACCTTGAAATGAAGCCGCAGCCCGATCGGGTTACTCTGGCCGCAGGCGAAGCACCCGCTGCCATTACGCATGACTCGCTCCCTGGCGCCCTTCAAGGGTGGCGTAGAGCGACTGGAGGGCTGCGGTGACCTCCTCGTACCGCTGCAAGGTCTGCCGGGCGCGGGACGCATCGCGATACAATTCCGGATCGCCCATCAATCGGCTCAGATCTCCCACCTCCTGCTCTAGGACCGCGATCTTGTGCATGATCTCGTCTTCCGAGTCTTTCGGCTCCGGCGGGATTGAGCCAGACGATCCGTGTGCGGCGAGGGGGGCCTTCCGCGGCGGCCCGGCCTCCGCTCCGCTCCTGTCCCGAGCCGATGATGGTTTCCCCTCTCTGGGCGCTGCATTCGCCCCTTGCCCTTGTACCTCGGGTTTTTTCCCGGGGGGAGCCCCTGGGATGGCTCCGGTGAGCGCCTCACGATAACTATGGTAGGAACCCGCGATCGATCGCATGGCCCCGTCCCCAAGGAGCAGCAGCCGGTCTGCCAGCCGGTCGAGGAAATAACGGTCGTGGGTCACGAATATAATGGCCCCAGGAAACCCCCGCAGCGCCGATTCGAGCGCCTCCAGCGTCGTCAGGTCCAGGTGGGTCGTCGGTTCGTCGAGCAGCAGAACATCGGGCCGGTCCAGCACCAGTTTGGCCAGGGCGACTCGTCGGCGCTCCCCACCGCTGAGCTGCGCGACCTTCTTGTAGACATCGTCCCCCGAGAACAGGAAGCGCCCGAGCAGCGTCCGCACTTGCGCCGGGGGCACCGGGTGCGCCCCGAGGACTTCGTCGAGCACAGTTTGGTTCAGGTCGAGCGTCTCTTCGGAATGCTGCGCAAAGTAACCGATCCGCATCCCCGGAGCCGGCTCCACGTGCCCTGACGTAGGCTCCTCGCTCTTCGCGATGATCCTGAGCAGGGTCGTCTTGCCGGCCCCGTTCGGGCCGATCAGACCGATCTTCTCGCCACGGCGCACTTCGAAGCTCACACCCCGAAGCACCTCGACATCCCCGAACTTTTTTGTCACGCCTCGAAGCCGCAGGACCACCTGGGGATTCCGTCGCGGGGCTTCCAGCCGGATGGACGCGGAGCGATGCGTCCTCGGCGCAGCGACGGGCTGGATCTTGGCCAGCCGCTTTTCCCTCGACTTCGCCTGGCGGCTCTTCTGTCCGGCGTGGTACCGCCGGATGTAGGCCTTGAGGCTCTCGATCTCCTCTTGCTGACGCTCGAACGCCTCCCGTTGTTGGGCCCGCCGCTCCACACGCTCGATCACGTAATAAGAGTAGTTACCGGGGTACTCCTCGAGCCGGCCCTCCTCCAACTCGAGCGTCCGTACCGTCACGGCGTCGAGGAGGAATCGATCGTGGCTCACCAGCACCATGGCCCCCGCATATTGTTTGAGGAACGCCTCCAGCCACTCCTGACCGTCGAGGTCCAGGTGGTTCGTCGGCTCGTCGAGGAGCAGCAGGTCCGGGGCCGAGAGCAGCAGGCGCGCCAGGGCGGCCCGCGATCGCTGTCCACCGCTCATCGACGCCAAAGACTGGTGGAATTGCTCTGGACGAAACTCCAGGCCGCTGAGGGTACGGCGGACTTCCGCCTCATACGTAAATCCGCCTCGAGTCTCAAACTGGTCGCGAAGGCGACCGTATTCGTCAAGGGCGCCCGAGAGGCGTGTGTCGTCACGATGCACCTCGGGCGCGGCCAGCTGGGCCTCGAGGTCCGCGAGTCTGCGCTCAACCCCGGCCAGGTGCGCAAAGGGCGCGGCTGCTTCATCCCACAGGGTGCGGGACTCGTCGACGGCGGGATCCTGGGGCAGATACCCGACCGTCGCTCCCCCCGAGAGCGTCCGCTTCCCAAGGTCAGGGACCTCGAGTCCTGCCAGGATGCGGAGCAGCGTCGTCTTGCCGACGCCGTTCCGGCCGATGAGCGCCACTTTCTCCCCGGGCTCAAGGGCCAGAGACACGTTCGTCAGCACTTGAACGCTTCCGTAAGACTTTGTGAGATCGGCGGCGAGAAGCAGCGGCATCGGCATCTCGGGCCAAGAAGTCTAGAAAGGCCCGAACGAGTGTACTTTGAACTGATGAGGGCTGTCAAGGCGTCGGGCGTGCGCGCCGTGGCAGCGAAGGAGCCTGGTGAAGCAGGGATTTCGGGATAGCGCCGAGAAATGGCAGCGACCAATGAAGGGCGCCAGGGTTCTGGGGGTCGCCGTCCTCCTGACCACGATGCTCGCGGGATTGTCCCGCGTCGCCGCGGCTCCCGTTTCTGCGCCGGCCACCTGGGCGGTCCTCATCGAGTCCAACTCGTATCAGGGTAGATACGCTAATCTCCCGGTTGGATACATTAACTCCCGACGGATGCTCACCACCCTGCTTCGCCGTGGGTGGCTTTCGGACCACATCCTCCTCGTCCGTGACAGCCAGGATCGCGCCTTGTTGCATCATGCGACCGACTGGTTGGCGGCACGGGTCCGGCCGGACGACCTCGTGGTGTTCTATGTCGCAGGCGAGTACCAGTTCTTCGACAAGGATTTGATGTGGGACTCGACGTTCCCCGGGCTGTGGAAGCGTGTTCCGTCGTCGCAGCGGGTGCTGATCGTCGAGGCCTGCTATGCTGAGCGGCTCACCGCTGCGGTAAAGGGGATCCCGGGGATCGCCCTCCCGGCCGTCGGCCGCGATGAGTTGGACTGGTGGGGCCTCCGCGAAACCGACCGCTTGATCCGCGGAGGGACCTTCACCTACTTCCTCGCCCGCGCGCTCGAAGGGCAGCCCGCTGATACCCCGATGGACTTCGCGGCCGCGTTTGCCACGGCCGTGGCGGGCGCCCGAGAGTACTTCCGGACGGTAATCGCGACCACGCCGGGGGCGTTGAACTCCTACCACGCCAGGGGCGACTTCCCGGAGCACCTGGCGGCGTTCCCCAATCCTCATCTGGCCGAGGAGGCCACCGACCCAGCAGCATCGGCAGAAGCCCCGCCCAATCCGTAAGGCCTCAACGTTCTGGAAGAGACGTCTACGGGGTGTGCTCTCGCCCCCAGGGCATCTGTTTCTCTCGAAGCAGTTCAACCGCGTGGCGGAGGAGTGGCAGGATGACGGTCATCCATTCACGGACCCCCCGAGGACTTCCCGGGAGGTTCACGATGAGCGTACGCCCCCGAATGCCGGCGACCGCCCGGGAGAGCATCGCGAGAGGGGACGAAGCGGCCGTGGCCACCCGCGCCGCCTCGGGGATCCCCGGCACCATCCGTTCGATCACCCGCAGGGTCGCCTCCGGAGTCACGTCTTTGGGCGCCACCCCGCTCCCGCCGGTCGTCAAGACGAGATCGACACCCAAGGTGTCGGCCATGTCCGCGAGTGTCTTGGCGATCATGTCGAGATCGTCGGGCACGACCACGTGGGCGACTACCTCGCCGCCTTCCGTCGCGACGGTCTGAGCCAGAAACTGCCCGCTGTCGTTCTTTCCCTGACCGCGGCTGACCCGCTCGCTCGCCGTCAAGATGCCGCAGCGCACACCCTGCAGGCGCTTCACGTCGCTCATCGACGGGGCGCCCCACCGCGCTGCTGCTGCGCCCGAGGTTCTCGCCGCACGTACGTTCCCGATTTCCCACCGGACTTGCGGACCAGACGAAGGTGTTCAATCTGGATCCCGCGCTCGACCGCCTTAAGCATATCGTAGACCGTCAGCCCGGCGGTCGCGACCGCGACGAGCGCTTCCATCTCCGCGCCGGTACGGCCCACCGTGCGCACCCGCGCCTCGATCCGCACGCGGGAGGCACGTGGATCGGGCGTAAGGATCACCGACACCCCCGTCAGCGCAATGGGGTGACAGAGTGGAATCAGCTCCCAGGTCCGCTTGGCGGCGGCGATACCGGCGACCTGGGCTACAGCCAGGACATCGCCCTTGCGCGCCGCCCCGGTGGTGATCACGCGGAGGGTCTGTCGCGACATCGCCACTTCCCCCCGGGCGACGGCCTCCCGCACCGTCACCCGTTTGCCGCCGACATCGACCATCCGGGCCCGCCCGTGCCGGTCGAGGTGGGTCAGACGGCGGCCTGGGAGATCAGTGGACACGCTTCTCGTACCCACGCCAGTAGGGCTCCCGCAGCTCATGCTTCATGATCTTCCCGGTGCCTGTTTTCGGTAGGCTCTCGCGAAACTCTATCGAGCCGGGGATTTTGAACCCCGCGAGATGGCGCCGGCAGTACGTCAAGATCTCCTCGGCGGTGGCGTGTTGTCCGGGCTTGAGAACCACCAGGGCCTTCGGCGTTTCCCCCCACCGCTCGTCGGGGACCGCGATCACCGTGCACTCGAACACGGCGGGATGAGCGCAGAGGGCCTTCTCGATCTCGACCGATGAGATGTTCTCCCCACCGCTGATGATGATGTCCTTGATGCGATCCACGATCGTGACATACCCCTCAGCGTCGATGACCGCCATGTCTCCCGTGTGGAACCAACCGTCCCGCACGACCGCGGCGGTGGCCTCAGGATCCCGATAGTAGCCGTCCATGACGACGTTGCTCCGCGCGACGATCTCGCCGACGGTGACGCCATCGGCCGGTACGTCCCGTCCCTCGCGGTCGACGACCCGCATGTCGACCCCGACCACTTCGAACCCGGTGGTCGACCGCCGGCGAAGGTCTTCGCTGACCCCGCCGCCGAGATGGGCTTTGGGGAGCGCCTTCGACAGCAGGGGCGAGGTCTCGGTCAGGCCGTACCCGACAACGCAGAGACAGCCGAGTTTTTCTTCCATCGCCTGGATCAGACTCGGGGATGCCGGCGCGCCACCGCTCACCGCCCGCCGGAGGCTCGTCAGGTCGAAGGTCCCGATCGTGGGCTCGTTGACCAGCATGTTGAAGATGGTCGGGACGCCGAGCAGGATCGTGATCCGTTCACGCTCGATCAATCTCAAAATCTCCTGCCCGGCGATTTTTCGGAGCATCACGTGGGTGCCGCCGACCGCCGTCAACGCCTGCGGCGTCCCCCACCCGTTGACGTGGAACAGCGGGACGACGTGGAGGATTCTGTCCGCATCGGACATCCGGTTCGCCATACTGAAGATCAGCGCGTGAAGGGCGAGGGCCCGATGCGTCAGGGCCACGCCCTTGGGACGCCCGGTGGTGCCGCTCGTGTAAAACAACTCGCAGACGGCGTTCTCGTTCACCTCAAGGATGTCCGGCCCCGGGTCGGGCGTCGCCCGGGCCAGCAAGGTTTCGTACTGGTGGGCCTCAGGATCCTCACCCTCCACGATGATCAGGTGCCGCAGCGATTTGAGTTGTGGACGCACACGATCGACCAGTGCCTGAAAATCGCGGTGATAACAGAGGACCGCGGCCCCGCAATGGTCCAGCACGTAGGCGATCTCGTCGGTGGACAGGCGGATGTTGATCGGGGTGAGCACGCAACCGGCCTGGACGACTCCGTAGTAGGCCTCAAGCAGATGGTGGGTGTTGTACGAAATGAACGCCACCCGGTCCCCCGAGGCGACGTCGAGCGCCCGGAGAGCCCCGGCGAGACGGTCGGCCCGCTCCCCGAACTCCCGGTATGTAAATCGCCGTTCCCCGTCGACGACCCCGGTCTTGTCGCCAAAATTTTTCACCGCCCGCCGTTTGTAATCGAGCGGCGTCAGAGGAACGAACATCGCCCATCCCTCCCTTGCCTTCAAAGATCGCCAGGTCGGCTTGCGTAGGTTCTTCGCGCAGCCGATCGCGGCCCGCGCGACGCGCCACGGCTACGGCTCGAAGAGCTCGACGGCGACGTTCTCTCCTTCGGCGACGCCATCCCGGTCGGGGGGGACCACGATGAGCCCATCGGCCCGGGTCATCGTCGTGATGATTCCCGACTTGCCGAGTTGAGGGATTGCCCACAGCGTACCCTCGCGCTCCTCGAGGGTCACGCGAACGTGATCCTCACGCCCTCCGGCCGATGGGACACGCCGTCCCATTCGAGCGTGCACGATCCGCCCGAGATCACGGGGCGGGGTCCGCCCCGCCTGGGCCCGGAGCACGTTGCGGACGAACACGTCGAAGATCACCATCCCGCTCACAGGGTGGCCGGGGAGCCCGATGACCGGCGTCCCATCGACGACCCCCAGGATCGTCGGCTTCCCCGGCTTGATATTCACTCCGTGGACGATGATGCCAGGTTTTCCCATGGCGTTGATCGCCCACGCCACGGCGTCCTTTTCCCCAACCGAGCTACCCCCGCTGACCAACACGAGGTCGGACGTCGCCCGCGCCGCCTCGAGCGTTCCGAACAGCCGCTCGCGGTCGTCCGGAATGATCTCGTAGATGTGCGGGACGCCGCCTTCCTGCTGGACCAAGGCGGAGATCGTGTAGGTGTTGATGTCCCGCACCTGGCCGATGGCCGGGCGGCGGTCTGGAGGGATGATCTCATCCCCGGTTGCCAGCACGGCTACGCGCGGCTGGAGACACACCTCGATCTCCGTCACCCCGATCCCGGCAAGCAGACCGACATCTTGCGGCCGAAGCCGGGTCCCCTGGTGCAGGACGAGATCTCCGCGGCTGACATCCTCGGCGCGGCGGATCACATTCTCACCCAGCGTGGTCCCGCGCGTGGCTTCGACCGTCCTCCCGTCCCGAAGCCGGGTGTCCTCCAGCATGATCACGGCGTCGGCGCCCTCGGGAAGCATTCCGCCGGTCGGGATTCGGGCGGCTTCTCCGGGGCGGATAGCGAACTCCGGCGGCCTCCCCATCTCTACCTCACCAATGACCTCCAACAACGCGGGGTGGTCCGCGCTGCGCACCGCGTACCCGTCGACGGTTGATTTATCGAACTCGGGGAGGTCCTCGGGTGCCACCACGTCCGCGGCCAGGACGCGGCGGTAGGCTTGGCGGAGCGAGACGCGTTCGGTCCCCCGAGGCCGAGGCGTGTAGGCTTGGGCAAATCGGACGGTGGCTTCTCGAGGCGTGATGACCTTCAGGAACTCGGGCATCGCAGTACTCAGTATAGCACCTACCCGCGCGGCTGCATCCGGCGGCAGCTGTTCGGGGAGGCGCGAGAGGGCTGCGGCCTGTGCGCTACGCGTGAAGCCGGGAACCGTAGGTGTTCAGTTGATGGTGGATGATCCGACAGGATTTCGCATCGGAGAATCTGAGCTCGGCGCCATCCCGACGGGACGTCACCGTTCCGCTCCCCACCCCCCAGTATCTTTGGACCATCGAATTGATCCGGGCAAGGACGGCCGGCGCTCCTCGAACCGCGAAGCGGCCCGTGCTCCCATTGTTCGAGGCGTGGATCACCGAGCGGTCCCCATCCACATATCCGCGGATGAACGGAATGGCCAGTTCGGCCGAGAGATCGTCGAGCAAGGCCGAATCATCCCCGTGAAGATCGGAGGGAACACCCCATGGGAAGAGCGCCTTGCACAAACTCGGATCGCGCAGATACGCCTGCCACCCCTCGATGTTACTGTAACAGTATTCGCACCGAACGTAGTCGGTCGTGAGATCCGCCATGAAGGTCCCGACGTATTCTCGGGACAGCTCGCCGAGCGTCACGACGAGCGTGAGCGAGGTTCCCTGCCCCAGGATGCGGCCGGTTGCCATCAGGAATCCCAACCAGTACACGTGGACATCCGCAGAAGCCGTCCCCGGGACGTCCGCGTGTCCCAGCAGCAATTGTACGGGGTCGGAGATGCGCACGTGCTTAATCGGTGCAAGGATGCGCTCCACCGCGGCAATGGGAAGTTGTTGGAGATCGGCGATCTCCTGCGGACTCTTCCCTCTGCGCGCGGCAGTACGAACCTTGATGGTCTGGTCACGCCATTCGAGAGCCTGCTCGGTCGGGGCCCGGAGATACATGGCGCTACAACCCTTGCCGATCTAAGTAATCGCGGCCCCAGCGTGTAATCGCCGCCAGCCCCGACCCGTTTCTGTTCCGAGCCCAGGTCGCGAGCCCATAGTCCTTGCAGGACAAGAGTTGCCGTTCCACCGTCTCCCGGGACAGGCACAGGGTCTCGATGAGGCCGACGCTGTCGACGCCCTCCGGTCGATCTCGGAGCGACAGCAACACGCGGTTGCGATCATTGCTTGAGATCATACGACAACTCCTCGCTCCCCAGGCGATTGATCCTCGCCGGGTGCCGTTCTCAGGAAATGAGCGGATGTCCCTTGCCTGGCATTCAGAGGGTCGGAAGAATCTCGGGCTTCGAGGCGCGCGTCCCCTTCCACTAATACCTTACCATCAGTGTACGCCATCGCCGCGGGAAAGTCACGTTCCCGCGATCTTGCCGTCTTCTTACCGGATCAGACCCGATTCGCGGCCCACACGCCGGAACACTTCGAGCGCCTGCGACAGATCCTCGCGCGTATGCCCGGCGGTCACGATCGTCCGTACCCGGGCCTTGCCGCGGGGAACGGTCGGGAACGCGATCCCGAGGGCGAAGACCCCCTCCTCGAACAAGCGGTCCGAGAACTGAATCGCCAGCGCCTCGTCGCCGATCATGACCGGGGTAATCGGGGTTTCACTCATCCCGGTATCGTAGCCCAGCCGCTGCAGGCCCGCCCTCAAGAACCGCGTGTTCTCCCAGAGCCGTTCAATGAGACCCGGCTCCTGCTCGATCAGGTCGAGCGCGGCGATGGCTGTCGCCGCCACCGATGGCGGGTGTGACGTGCTGAACAACAGCGGCCGCGCCCGGTTCATTAGATACTCGATCAGGCTGCGGCTTCCCGCCACGTAGCCGCCGAGGCACGCCCAGGCCTTGCTGAGGGTCCCCACCTGGATATCCACCATCCCATGGAGGCCGAAGTGCTCGACGCTGCCCCTGCCCCCCGCGCCCAGCACCCCGCTCGCATGGGCATCGTCCACCATCATAATCGCTCCGAACTCACGAGCGAGCGCGGCGAGGTCCCCGAGCGGTGCAATGTCCCCATCCATGCTGAACACCCCGTCGGTGATGACGAGCACGCGCCGCGCGTCTCGTGAGTCTTCGAGGCACCGGCGGGCCGCCCCGAGGTCCTTGTGCGGAAAGATCTTGCGTTCCGCGCCGCTCAACCGGCAGCCGTCGATGATGCTGGCGTGGTTCAACTCATCGCTCACGACGACGTCTTCGCGCCCAAGGATCGCCGCCACGGTCCCCGCGTTCGCGGCGAACCCCGACTGGTAGAGCAGCGCCGCCTCCGTCCGCTTGAATCGCGCGAGCCGTTCCTCGAGGACCTCGTGGATCGTCATGTTCCCCGCGATCGTGCGAACCGCGCCGGAGCCGACCCCGTACTCGTCGATCGCCAGACGCGCCGCGTCTTTCAATCGTGGGTGCGACGCCAGCCCAAGGTAGTTGTTCGAACAGAGGTTGACGACCCGCCGGCCGTCGTAGGTACACACCGGGGCTTGCTCCCCCTGCAGTTCCCGCGGCCACCGGAACACGCCCCGGTCACGCAGCCCCGCGATCTCGTCGTCCAGGAACGCCAGGGGATCGGTCATGGGTTGCCTCTCGTTCACTAGTTCGCCTCCCGCCTTCGACGTCTCCTCCAACACAGGCCGGGGATGGTGCGCGCCCCGACACGCGGGGAGCGCCCGGGGCCGTCCAATCCAAAATGCCCATTCCGGTGTATAACTGACTGGACAGAGAAATCGGATCCGGGTCGGTGATCTGGCTTACGGGTCCAAATACATCGTTCGGAGGACCATCCGCATGCAGCACGCCGGCTCCAGCCCCGACACATCACGCTCACACGGACGCGGGGGGCAGCGTTCCGGCCGCCTGGTCTCGCTCGCCCTCGTGGCCTGCCTGGCGATGACGGCCTGGGCCGGCGCGGCCCCCTCCCCCACACTCGCCGCGATGGGCCATGCGCCCAAAGCGTACATAGGGCTTTTCAATGATAACGCCGTGGCCGTGCTCGACACCGGGACGAACCGCGTCCTCTCGACGATCCCGATCCCCGCCGGCCCGCACGGCCTGGTGATCTCGCCCGACGGGCGACGAGTGTACGCGAGCAGCGATGGCTCTTCCACGGTGAGCGTCATCAGCGCGGTGACCGACCGCGTGGTGAGCAGTATCGAGGTAGGCAAGTCCCCGCACGGGCTGGCCATCAGCCGGGACGGCCGCCAGGTCCTGGTTGCGGTGTTCGGGGCCAGCCAAGTCGTCGCGATCGACACCGTGCGCAACCAGGTCGTCGCCAGGATCCCGGTGGGAAATCCCCACAACATTGCCATCAGCCCCGATGGGCGGACCGCGTACGTGGCCGCGCAGCAGCCGGGCTCCAGCGCGCTTGCGATCCTCGACCTGACAACCTACCAGCAGGTGGGGACCGTGCCGCTGGCGGCGACCCCGCGCGCGTTGAACTTCAGCCCGGACGGCAAGGCGCTGTATTTTACCCTCGCCGGTTCCGCCGCCGTCCAGGTGCTCGACCCGACGCGTAACCAGATCGTCGACCAGATCCAGGTCGGCGAGTCGCCCCACCATCCGTTCGTCACCGCGACGGGAGAGTACGGTCTGGTCGTCGTCCAGGGACCCGGCCAGTTGGCGGTGATCAATCCTGCGAGCCGGAAGGTCATCGGGACCGTCGCTGTGGGCAAGTTCCCGCATTGGGTCGGGACGACGTCTGACGGGGACACCGCGTATGTGACCAACGAAGGGGCGAATACCGTCTCTGTCGTGGACATCGAAAAGCAGAAAGTGCTCGCCACGATCCCGGTCGGGAGCGCGCCTCGGAAGATCGTCGTCCAGTCGGGAACGGCCACCAAGGCCGACCGCACGCAGATCCAAGCGTCGCTCGCGCCGATGGCGACGGCGGCGCCCGCGCAGGCTTCCCCCACTCCGGCGGGCGGGGCCGGGGCCGTGAAGATCGCGAACTTCGCCTTTGCGCCCGCTGCGATCATGGTGGCACCGGGCACGTCCGTGGTCTGGACCAACGGCGACGTCATTCCTCACACCAGCACCGGCACGGACAAGCAGTGGGACTCCAAGCCGATCCAGCCGGGCTCGAGTTTCAAAGTGACCTTCGACAAGGCCGGCACCTACACGTACGGGTGCACGATACACCCGTTCATGCAGGCGACCGTGGTCGTCAGGAATTAGACGATGCCCGCAGATCGGCCCTGGTGGGTGAGGCGCGGCAGACAGATGGAACCGGTCCGAGCGACTTCCGAGCGTCGGGACGCCACCGACGAAGAGCTGATGCAGCGACTCGCCGCCGGCCACCAAGATGCCCTCGGGCCCCTCTATACTCGATACGCAACTCGGATCTTCGGACTCGCGTCGCAGTCGCTTGAGCGCCAGGCCGCCGAGGAGGTCGTCCAGGACGTCTTCCTCGCGGTCTGGCGCAAGGCCGAGACGTTCGAGCCCGAGCGTGGGACGTTTCGGCCGTGGGTGTTCCAGATCGCCCACCACCGCGTCCTCAATGAACTCCGGCGCCGAAGCCGCCAGCCCGCGCTGGACCCCGATCCCGAATGGGAGCGGCTGAGCGCGATCCCCGATCCCGGACTTACCCCCGAGGAGGCAGCCGGACGCGCGGAGGACCGCGCCCGGCTCCGCTCCGCGATGGAGAATCTCCCCCCGGCGCAGCGCAGCGCCCTGACCCTGGCCTTCGGCGAGGAGTTGAGCCACGCCGAGGTGGCCAAGCGCCTCGATCTTCCCTTGGGCACGGCGAAGACACGCATCCGGGCCGGCCTCGAGCGGCTGCGGGCCGGCCTCTCGCCGGCGGCCGCGGCACTGGTGATCGGCGCAATCGGCTTGGCGGCGCTCGGAGGGATGTGGTACCGTTCCGACCTGGCCGCCCGGGCGCGAGACACCCGTGCGCTTGCCCTGCTCACGTCGAGCGAGACCGTCGCCATCCGGCTGACACCCGCCCCAGGCGTCCCGGCGGCGACCCATGCCGTCTACCGCGGCCAGCCAGGGGTGACGATCGCGGTGCTCACCTTCGACAAGTTCCCGCCGGCGCCTCAGGGACACACGTACCAAGCCTGGGTGCGGCACGGCACCAGGTGGATCTCGCTCGGGACCGCCCGCCCGGACGTAGAGGGCGACGCCCGCCTGATCGTCGAGGGACCAGAGCTGGCAGCGCTGCCGGATGCCATCGAGGTCACACGCGAAGCTGCGGGCGGGAGCCAGGTCCCCACGGGACCCGTGATCGTGCGCGCGGAGCCGACACGGTAGGGATGAAAACGATAAGGACTGTCGGACGGAGGGCGGCGCTCAGCTCAGAGCGCCGTCCTCCACGGTGAGGATCACCTTCCCGCACTTACCGGAGCGCATGAGGGCGAACGCCTC
This sequence comes from bacterium, assembly GCA_035703895.1. Classification (NCBI taxonomy): domain Bacteria; species bacterium. Next base: position 13,596 of record DASSXJ010000145.1, read on the forward strand.
TGCGAAGCGCCTCATCGGGAGCCGATGGGTGATCACCGGTCGAATGTCGAGGCCCGAAGCCAGCAACGCAGTCGCCTCGTACCAGGTTTCCCAGAGCCGCCGGCCAAAGATGCCGTGCAGGCGGACCCCCTTGAAGATGACGTCGTTGGCCAGGTCGAGCTCGACCGGCCGTCCTGGGAGGCCCAGCAGCGCGCCGAACCCGCCGTTTCGCAGCGCGGCCAAGCCGGTGCGCAGTCCCTGCGCGTTCCCGGAGAACTCCAGCAGCACATCCGCGCCGGCACCGTCGGTCAGACCGCGGACGGCCTTGGGGATGTCGGTCGATCTCGCGTCCAGGACGTGATCGGCGCCCATCCGGCGAGCGAGGCGCAGGCGGTACGGGTTGACGTCGACGGCAACGACCGGAATGGCGCCGGCCCTGTGCGCGATGAGGATCGCGCACAGGCCGATCGGCCCGCAGCCCATCACAATGACCGACCGCGTGCCCAAATCGGTGGCCAGCGCGGTGTGTACCGCGTTTCCGAAGGGGTCCATCGATGCCGCGACTTCGACCGGGGTCCTGGGAGGCATGCGCCAGGCGTTCTGGGCGGGCAGCGTCACATATTCGGCAAACGCCCCGTCCCGATCCACCCCGATGATTTGAAGGGCCTCACAGATATGGGCTTCGCCCCGGCGGCACAGGTGGCACCGCCCGCAGCTCACGTGCGACTCGCCGGAGATGAAATCCCCACGCGAGACGTCGTGGACATCCGGCCCGACCTGCACCACGGTCCCGCAGAACTCGTGCCCGATGATGCAGGGGGGATGCATCCGGGATGCCGCCCACGGATCCCACCCTTCGATGTGGAGGTCGGTGCCGCAGATGCCGCCGGCGCGCACGCGCACCAATACTTCGCCGGGCCCCGGTGCGGGCACCGGCACCGTGCGGATCTCCAACCCCGGGCCGGCGGCGGGCTTGACGAGCGCCCGCATGGTCCGGCGCATGTTAGGACAGCCGCTGCATGAACCGGACGACGGTCTCGATCCCCCGGTAGAAGTTCGGGAGATGGAACTTCTCGTTGGGCGAGTGTAGGTTATCGTCAGGCAGGCCAAACCCCATGAGGACGGGGAACGCGTGCAGGACGTTCTGGAACTCGGCGGCCACCGGCACGCTCCCACCTTCGCGCAGGTACACGGGCGCGCGGTGAAAGACTTCCTCAAGCGCCGCAGCCGCGCTCTTGAGCGCCGGGGCGTCCGGCGGGAGCGCGAGCGGTGCGCCGGAACCCAGGAGCCGGATCTCCGCCGCAAGCCCCGGCGGCGTCAGACGCTGCACCTTTCGGGTAAATGCGCGGAGTACCGCCTGCGGACGCTGGTCGGGCACGAGGCGCATGCTGATCTTCGCGGTCGCGCGGGCGGGGATGACGGTCTTGGCGCCCGGTCCGGTGAACCCGCCCACGATTCCGTGCACCTCAAGGGTGGGACGCGCCCACCGGCGGTCGAGGATGCCGTAGCCTTCCTCCCCGGGCGCCTCGGAGACCCCGAGATCATTCAAGTACGCTTCCTCGCGAAAGCCGAGCTGATCCCACGAGCGCCGCTCGGCCTCGTCCGGCGGGACGACCGCCGCGTAGTATCGCGGCACCGTCACCCGACGCTTGCGATCCCGGAGCCCCGCGATGATGTGAGCCAGGCCCTCCAGGGGGTTCGGGGCGGCGCCCCCGTAGATACCGGAATGGAGGTCCCGGTTGGCCCCTCGAAGTTCTACCTCGGTGTAGATCATCCCCCGGAGGCCCGTGACCAGGGCCGGACGCTCAGGGGCGAAGAAGCTGCCATCGCACACGAGCGACACGTCCGCCCCCAGCAGCTGACGGTGCTTCTTGATGAACGGGAGCATCCGCGGACTGCCGATCTCCTCCTCCCCTTCCACGAAGAACTTCACGTTGATCGGAAGTCGGCCATCCGTCTTGAGCAGCGACTCCACCGCGCAGATCTGCACGAACAACTGCCCTTTGTCGTCCGAAGCGCCGCGGCCGTACAGGGCGTCCTCCCGCTGGACCGGCTCGAACGGCGGCGAGGTCCACAGCTCCAGTGGATCGGGAGGTTGGACGTCGTAATGCCCGTAGCAGAGGAGCGTCGGACGTCCCGGGGCGCCCATCCACTCCGCGTAGACGGCGGGATGATGGTCGCTGGGCATGACCTTGGCGGCGAGCCCCGCGTCTGTGAGACGACCCGCCGTCCACTCGGCCGCGCGGGCCAAGTCGCCATGATGCTCGGGCAGCGTGCTGATGCTCGGGATGCGTACGAATTCCTTGAGCGCCTCAAGGAATCCGGCGTGGTGCTCCCGCGCGTAGGCAATCGGATCCATGGGCCGTCAGGCGGACACGCCCTCGAGGGCATTCCGGTAATCCTCGAGGGTCAACCGCACATCGCCGTCGCGGAGATTCAACGCGTAGGCGATCATTCGCATCGTGAGGGTCACCGCCTCCTTGAGTCCGTGCACCTTCGGATCCGTCGCGAGGATGGTGTTGAGATCGTAGCAGCGACACGCCTGGTGCAGTATCCTGAACAAGGCCACTTCTTCCGCCAGCGTCTCCGGCACGTCCTGGTGACGCATCATGGCCGCGGACAACGACTCCGCGGTGCCCCCGGCCGCCGCCACCTCTGTCTCGAGGCGATCGATGAACCGGCGCTCCACCTCGTCGTCAACCGCGCGGTACGCGTTATAGGCGGTTTCTTTCTTGTGATCGGGCGTCTCCCCCCGCAGGAGTCTCCCGATGAACTTGCCCAAAGACAGCGATTCGAGGATCGTGTGGTCGCGCAGATCGCGCTTCAACAGCATCACGTTGGCCAACTGCGTCGGCGCCATCGGATTGGTGACCACCCGATCCGGCGGCAGGATCCTCGTAATGTCCAGCATCGCCCGTCCGTTGTCAAACGCGATCAGGCGGGCGAGCAGCATGCGCACCTGTTCCCGCCCCATCATCTGAAAGGAATCCCCCGCCGGCCCGGGATCTCGCAGCACGTCGTCGACCAGGCCGTCCAGCTCGGCGGTGTGGTCCCGGATGAACCTCGCCGTGACATCGGGCACGTTCTCGAGCCGGGATCGTCCCATCTCGTACGCCGACAGCGGGAAACTGCTCACCAGGTTGGTCCTGAGGTAAAAGATCTTTTCGCTCGTGTACGCGTAGGCCTCAACCGGCTGCCCCATGTCGAGCGCGGTCAGCGGGACGGTCACCTCCCGGTTCTCGAGATCCTGACCCCGCACCGCGCCCCCGTCGGCGCGATGCCCCTCCAACCACCGGAACACACGGTAGCCGCGGACCGCCGACCCGTTCGCCGGCATGACTTCAAACGGAGCGATCCGCCGTCCGTCCTGGGTGGCGTACGTATACCGGACGTACACCCAGTCATCGGAGTGAAATCGCGTGTTGGGGTAGGTCGCTTGCAGCCCGTAGGACGACGTGCTCTTGCCGGTCCCTGTGGGGGCGATGTAGAGCACCCCGCGACCATCCTTCTCGACACATGCCCCGTGGATGCTGTGGATCCCCCACTCCTCGGCCAGCACCCGCCCCACCGCGCCGAGGACCCAAGACTTCAACTGCCCGTAGTAGGACGTGTTGAAAAAAACGATCGTGTTCGTCCGACGGCTGAAGTAGGCGGCCTCGGGCTGCTCGGCGACGCCGCCCAGCGCATAGACGGTCACCTGGGGCTGCCGGGGGGGCGTCAGTCCTGTGATCGTCTGCCACTCCTCGGGGCTGTACCAGTTGAGGATCCACATTGCCTGCAGGTGGGGAGAGTTGGTGATGGCGCGGACGCGGACCCCATGGATGATGACGTCGTGCAGCGCCAGCGACTCCTTCCCGGCGTAGCGCACGATGTGTTCCACCGCGGCAGAGACCAGTTCATCGCGGCGTCCCTCGATCCGATCGATGCTCTTGTCGTGGACGGCCGTGCGCGTCTTCGTCCGTGTGGTGGTATTACTCGTGCCGATCGGGGTCCCCGGCCATTCAGGGGCGTTGGCGTTGGGCGCGGGCGGAAACGTGAACGACTCCACGCAAGAGCCTCCTCATGGGAAACGCGCAACCGGCGTCTCGACCGGCCAGCCGGCGCGGGACGGGGTAAGGTAAACGTACGATCGTTCGGTTCTGCTTTTCGACAATCTTCCACCACGCCCCTTCCCCAGGCCGGACGCGGCCTGGCGCGCAGCCGTGCAGGGCCGCGCCGAGGGCCGCGTTACGATTCCGACACCGATTTGTGACAGTCCGCGCACAGTGTCCCGTGAGAATGCTATCATGACAAGTGAGGACGTGGGGAGCGGACCATGATGCAAACTGTCTCAAAGACCGACGCCCAGCCGGGCGGCCGGATCCTTGTCGTGGACGATGAACCGCATATCGTGGAGCTCGTCCGCTACAACCTCGCCCAGGAAGGGTTCGAGGTCTCGATCGCCTACGATGGGCGCGACGCCATCGAAAAGGCCACGAAGGACACCCCCGATCTGGTGATCTTGGATCTCATGCTTCCGTATGTGGACGGTCTGGAAGTCTGCCGCCACATCCGGAGAGAGTCCTCGGTCCCGATCCTAATGCTCACCGCCAAGCACGGCGAGCAGGAACGCGTCGTGGGGCTGGAGCTGGGGGCGGACGACTACGTGACGAAACCGTTCAGCCCGCGCGAACTGGTGGCGCGCGTCCGCGCCATCCTGCGGCGAACGGCCCGGGAGAAAGAACGCCCCTCGGCGACCCCGGTCGGGATCGGCGGCCTCGTGCTGGATCCCACCACCCACGAGGTCCGGCTCCACGGCCGGACGATCGATCTCACCACGAAGGAGTTCGACCTGCTGCAGCTCCTGCTGAGCCATCCGAACCGGGTGTTCACGCGGGACTTCCTCCTCGAGCACATCTGGGGATACGACTACTTCGGCAGCACGCGGACCGTGGACATGCATATCAGCCGGCTCCGGGAAAAGATCGAAGACGACCCCAACACCCCGACCTACATCATGACGGTGCGGGGGGTCGGCTATAAACTGAAGAAGGACCAGGGATGACTCGCTTTCGGAAGCCCAGCGGGAGCCTGCGCTGGAATATCACCGCGAGCTACCTCGTGCTCGTCATTTTTTCGCTGGCGGTGGCCGCCCTGGTATTGATCCCCGCGATCACCCAGGTCTACTCGGGCGACTACAAGCGCGACGTGCTCAACGAAGCCAAGACGGTTGCGCGGATCCTTGAATCCCGTGAGGTCCAAGGCGCGGGCCTGGCGCGCCTCGACGAAATCGCGAACCAGTCCTCATGGCGGGAAGGCGTGTACATCGGCGTAAAGGACGTCACGGGGCGGCCTCCCGACACGGGGCGGTGGGCCGGACGGCGCGACGGCCCGATCGCCCCCGAGATCGCCGCCGCTCTCGCCGGCACACCCACCGCGATCATTCGTCCCGAAGGGCCCGGCACTGAAAGCCGGGAGCCGCGGATCTACGCGGCCGCCCCGATTCGGGCGGCGGGCGTGATTGTCGGTGTGGTGCAGGTGAGCGTACCCCGGCTGTGGCTCGACCGGGCGCTGCAAAAGGTTTGGGTGGCGCTCGGAGAGGCCCTCCTGGCCGGCGTCGTCGCTGCGCTGCTCCTCGGCGCCTGGAGGGCTCGGGCGATCGCCGCCCCGGTCCTGGAGCTCGCCCGCGCGGCCAAGCGGATCTCGACGGGCGATCTCGCCGCGCGCGCGGAGATCCGCAGCCGGGACGAGATCGGGCAACTCGGTGAGACGTTCAATGCGATGGCCGAGGAGCTTCGCGCAAAACTCACCGCGATCAGCGAAGAGCGCAGCAAGATCGAGACGATTATCTCGAGCATGAGCGACGCGGTGGTGGCCGTGGACCTGCACGGGACCATCCTGCTGCTCAACCGGTCCGCCGAGGACCTCCTCGGGCTCGCGCCGGACGCCAGGGGACGGCGTCTCACGGAGGTCTCGGCCAACCACCCGTGCTGGCGGTGCATCGAGACCGCCGCTCGCGAAGGCCGGGATATCAGCGAGGAGTTCAGCCCCACGCCACTCGAGGACCGGATCCTCGACCTGCACGCCGCGCCGCTCCGCGGTCCGGATGGGGACGTGGCCGGCGCCGTCGCGGTGGTGCGGGATGTCACGGATCTCCGCCGTGCGGAGCGGCTCCGCCGCGAACTCACGGCCAACGTCTCCCACGAACTCCGGACGCCCCTCACCTCGATCAAGGGGTTCGCCGAGACGCTGCTCGGTGGCGCGATGGCCGATGAAGCGGCGTGCCGCCGATTCCTGAGGATCATCGACAGCGAGGCCACACGCCTGATGAAGCTCGTGGACGACCTCATGGATCTCTCGCGCCTGGAGGCGCGGGTGGTGTCGATGGATCCCTCCATGGTGCGCGTGGACGAACTCGTGGCGGAGGTCCTGAGCCGCATGCGTCTTCAGGCGGAGCAGCACCGGATTGCCCTCCGCGCCGCGCGGACGGACCCGGTGGCCGCGCTGGCCGACCGCGATCGAATCCTGCAGGTGATCACCAACCTCGTGGACAACGCGATCAAGTTCACGCCCGAGGGAGGGACGGTTGAGGTATCGGTGGGGGCCACCGCGGCCACGGCCATCATCACGGTCACCGACACCGGGCGGGGGATCCCGGCCGACGACCTGACGAGGATCTTCGACCGTTTCTACCGAGTCGAGCGCTCCCGCTCGCGCGGGGCCGGAGGCACCGGGCTGGGGCTCGCCATCGCCCGGCATATCGTGGAGGCGCACGGCGGCCGGATCACCGTCACAAGCCGGATCAACGAGGGGAGCACATTCCAGGTGACGCTCCCGCACGTGAGTGCGCGGCCCGCCGAGGTCGCGGACTCCGCCGTGACGCTCCCGGGCGCGTAATCGGGGACCGGGCCTGCGCCGCCCGCCCTACCCGCGATATCCGGCCCGGAAGATCGGGAATGGGTTCGGCATCTCGGCGACCGGGACCTCGATCAGCGAGGGGCGCCCACTCCCGAGCGCCTGCCCCAACACGCTCCGTAACTCCTGGGGGCTCCGGGCTCTGCGCCCGTCGACCCCGAACGACTCGGCCATCTTCACGAAGTCCGGGTTGGTGAGGTCTGAGGCAATCAGCCGGCCGCCGAAGGACTCCTTCTGGATCCGGCGGACGTTGCCGTAGGCGTTGTCGTTGAAGACGATCGTCACGACGGCCAGCCGGTGCCGCACCATCGTGGAGAGCTCTTGGACGTTGTACATGAACCCGCCGTCACCGTTGATCGAGACGACGTTCCGGGACGGCGCCCCCACCTGGACGCCGAGCGCCGTGGCGAACCCGTAGCCCAGCGTGCCCTGATAGCCGGACGTGATCAGCGTCCGCGGCTGATACACCGGGAATCCGCCCCACTGTGCCCAGTAGCCGACCTGCGTGCTTTCGCTGACCAGGATCCCGTCGTCGGGCAGAACCTCGCGGATGGCCATGGCATACGATGCCTGCGGTTCCACCGCGCACAGCAGGTCTCGCACCTTCTGCCGCACCGCGGTGAGCTCGTCCTCGCGTGAGGTCCGCTTGCGGTTGTGCCGCGGCACGCGGGTGACGAGGTCCGCAAGCGCATCGTGCGCATCGGCTACGACGCCGACCGCGACCTTGGCGTTGCGCCCGATCTCCTCCGGGTCGATATCGATCTGGATCACCGTCTGGCTCTCATGGGGCCCCCAGGAGGACCCGGCGGGCTCGAGGAAGCGGGTCCCGACGGCGAGCACGACATCAGATGTCGGGAGCAGGTGTTGGGCCGCCACCATGATCTGGGCGAGATAGTGCCTGTCCGAGAGCGCTCCCCTGCCGTTGCGGGACATCACGACCGGCGCCTGAAGCATTTCGGCGAGATGCTGGAGCGGCTCCCACGCGCCCGACTGGAGCACCCCACCGCCGGTGAAGATGATCGGCCGCTCCGCCGCCCCCAGCGCCTTCGCCACGCGCTCCATCACCTCTGGATCGCCCGGCTGCCGTTCGGGTTCGACGCGGTCGATGGCGGTGACCTCGCCCGCTGCCTGCAGGACGTCGAGGGGGACCTCGATCGCAACCGGCCGCACGTGGCCCGACTGGAGCTGCCAAAACGCTTCGCGCATCAGCGGGGGGATCTCCTCAGGCCGGTTGGCCCGCGCCGCCCACTTCGTGACGGAACGGAGCGAGGTCAATTGATCCTTGATCTCGTGCAGGAGCCCGCGGCCGGCCCCGATTTGGTGGGACGGGATCTGGCCGGTGAGGCACAGGACCGGAGACGAGCAGGCGTAGGCGGTCGCCAGGCCGGCCATCGCGTTGAGCACCCCCGGTCCGGGGACCATCACGCAGGTCCCGACCCGTCCTGTCGTCCGCGCATAGCCGTCCGCCATATAGGACACGGCCTGTTCGTGGCGCGTATGATACACCCGGATCGCGTCGCGCTCGTAATACAGCGCGTCGAACAGCCAGTCCAGCTGGATGCCGGGCAGACCGAACACCACCTCGACCCCCTGGGCTTTGAGGCACTGCACCAGTGCCTGCCCTCCCGTCAACTGCGTCGCCGGACCGCGTCCCTTCGTGCCTGCCACCACCACTCGATCCACCTCCAGACGTCTTCCTTCCTATAGGATTGGCTGCGGCCCGCCTCTACTCCCCCAGGTACGCCCGCTTGACTTCCTCGTTGGCCTGCAGCTCCGCCGCGCCGCCCTGGAGCACGATGCTGCCGGTCTGGAGGACGTAGCCCCGGTCTGCGATGTTGAGGGCCATGAAGGCGTTCTGCTCGACGAGCAGGATCGTCGTGCCCTGCCGGTTGATGTCCACGATCGCCTCGAAGATCTGCTCCACCAGGATCGGGGCAAGGCCCATCGACGGTTCATCCATTAAGAGGACCCGTGGACGCGCCATCAGCGCCCGCCCGATCGCGAGCATCTGCTGCTCACCGCCGGAGAGCGTCCCGGCGACCTGCGTTATCCGCTCTTTCAAGCGCGGGAAGAGGGAGAACGTTCGATCGAGACCCGCGCGGATCTCCGCGGCATCGGTTCGCCTGAACGCGCCCATCTCCAAGTTTTCCAGAACGGTGAGCCGCCCGAAGATCCGGCGCCCTTCCGGCACCTGCACGACCCCCTTGAACACGATCTCGTGGGGCGGCACCGAGGTCAGATCTTCCCCTTCGAGTCGCACGCAACCCCGGTGAGGGCGCAGGAGCCCGCTGATCGTGTTCAGGGTTGTGCTCTTGCCGGCGCCGTTGGCGCCGATCAGCGTGACGATCGTGCCCGCAGCCACCTCGAACGCGAGGCCGCGCAGCGCGTGGATCGCGCCGTAGGAGACGTGGAGGTCTTCGATCTCGAGCAGCGCCATGGGAGCCTTCGGTCAGCCGGCCGTCCCCGCCGCGGCCTTCTTCCCGAGATACGCTTCGATCACCCTCGGGTCGGCCTGGATCTCCCGCGGGGTCCCCTCCGCGATCTTCATGCCATAGTCGAGCACGGTCACTCGATCGGAGATCCCCATCACGACCCGCATCTGGTGCTCGATCAACAGGATCGTGAGGCCCAACTCGTCTCGAAGCCGGCGGATAAACGCCATCGTGCCCAGGCTCTCGCGTGGATTCATCCCGGCGGCGGGCTCGTCGAGCAGCAGCAGCGCCGGCTTCGTCGCCAGTGCCCGCGCGATCTCCAGCCTCCGCTGTTCTCCATACGGAAGGTTCTTCGCGAGGAACTCCCGCTTGGTATCTAGTCCCACGAACCGGAGCAACCGGCGTCCCTCCTCGACGGCCTCCGCTTCCAGGCGCTGCGTGTCCCGCGTGTTCAGGATGGCGCCCACCCAGGTTGATTTGAGGTGAATGTGCTGGCCGACCAGCACGTTCTCCAGCACTGTCATGTTGACGAACAGCCGGATATTCTGGTACGTCCGCGCGACCCCCAGGCGCGCGATCTGGTCGGGATCGAGCCCGTTGACGGGCTCGTCCCGGAAGAGGATTTGTCCTTCCTCTGGGCGGTAGAAGCCCGTCACGCAGTTGAAGACCGTGGTCTTGCCGGCGCCGTTTGGCCCGATAATGCTGTGGATCGCCCGGTCGGCGATCTCGAGATCCAGCTCGCCAACAGCCACGAGCCCCCCGAACCGTTTCGTCATCCTCCGCGTCACCAGGATGCTCATGCGAGCCTACCCGCCCGCCGGTCCTTCCGCGCCGGCAATCGATCCTGCGGGCGCTGGGATCGCCTCGCCCGCCGGTTCCTCTAGGCCTTCATGCAGCTCCCGCTGGCGCACGGCCGATGGGATCAACCCTTCGGGCCTGAGCAGCATCATCGCGACCAGCACGGCTCCGTAGATGAGAAACCGGAACTCGCCGAACTCCCGAAGCAGCTCTGGAAGGCCCACGAGGAAGACCGCACCGACGACGACCCCCCACAGGCTGCCGATCCCGCCCAAGATAATCAGCACGAGCACGTTGATCGAGATGAGCAACTGGAAGCTGTGCGGGAAGATCGACTTCAGCATCACCGCGAAGATCGCCCCGCCAATCCCTGCGAACACCGCCCCGAGCCCGTACGCCAGCAACTTCGTGGCGACCAGGTCGATGCCGATCGCCTGCGCGACATCCTCGTCCTCCCGGATCGCCGCCCATGCCCGCCCCAGCCGCGAGAACTGAAGCCGCCACGCCACGTACGCGGCCAGCGCGGACGCGACTAGGGTCAGGTAATAGAGCTGGCGCGGCCCGGCCAACTCGTAGCCGGCGATCACCGGCCGAGGGATCGACAGGATGCCAAACGACCCGCCCAGCCACGGCTGAAGCGCGTCGGACAGCACGAGGAGGCGCACGATCTCGCCGAGTCCCAACGTCGCGATCGCGAGATAGTCACCGCGCACCCGCAGCACGGGGATCCCGAAGATCACCCCCGAGACGAGCGACACGACGACCGCGAACGGGATCGCGGCCCAGAACGAGAAGTGCACCAACCCGTGCTGGCCCAGCGAGGTGAGCAGCCCGACGGTGTAGGCGCCGATCGCGAAGAACGCCACAAAGCCGAGGTCCAGGAGTCCGGCGAACCCGACCTCCAGATTGAGACCCAGGCCCATCAGCGTGAACAGGCCGACCGACACCATGACCTGCGCCACGAACGGCCCACCGGCCACGGGGATCAACAGGAGACCGGCGACGCCGAGCGCGATCCACGTCCAGCGGAGTGCGCGCTGGCCCGCGGGGGGGAGCGAGGCGATGCGCACACGTACCGCCTCCCGCCTGTGACGCCACGTCCCGGTCACGATCCACGTCACGACGCAGACCGCGGCGGCGCCGCGAAGCGACGGTCCGTTGATGTCAAAAAGGAAGCGGCGGACCGCCACCGGCAGCCCCTGCCCCTGCAGGAGCAGTTGGAGCAGATCCTGGAAGAGGCTGAGGAGCAGCGTCGTGGACAACCCTGCGAGAAGCGTCCGCCGGACTTCCCGCGGCATGAGATACAACAACGCGCCGCAGACGCCGGACACCCCCTCGGTGAAGATCAGCAGGGGTATCCCCGTGCCGAGGTCCCGATCGAACGCCAGCAGAGAATAAAGCCCCGGTGAGGCGTTCACGAACATCGCGCGGAGGTTAATCCAGCTTCCCACGAGAAGCAGCGCGGTGAGTGCCGCCCCGGTGAGGAGGCCCACCGCTCCCCCCGCAACGACACCCGACGTCGCGGAACCGTTCCGGCGCGCCGCGACGTATCCCCCGGTCACCCCCGTGATGAGCAATAGCGTCCAGCCTAGGCCCAGCACGTTGCTGATGATCCAGCGTCCCTTGAACGTCTCCACGATGCCGACCAGGCAGAGGTAGACTGCGATCAACCCGAAGATCAGACCGATCCGAATAATGGCGCTATGCCCGCTTGGTCGCAAGACGTTCTCCGAGGAACCCCGATGGCCGGAAGATCAGCATGATCAGCAACATAGTGAACGCGATCACGTCCCGTAGTTGGTAGGGCGCCCGGACGCCCAGCCCGTCCAAAAACAGCGCCGGGCCAACCGATTCCACCACGCCCAGAAAGATCCCGCCCAACATCGCCCCGGGGATGTTGCCGATACCCCCCAGCACCGCCGCCGTAAAGGCCTTGATCCCCGGCACGAACCCCGTGAAGAAGTACACCTGCTTGAACACCAGGGCGTACATGATCCCCGCCGCGCCCGCCATCGCGCCGCCCAGCGCGAACGTGAACACGATGATCCGGTCTACGTCGATCCCCATCAGCGCCGCGGCATCCCGATCCTCCGACACGGCCCGCATCGCCTTTCCCAGCTTGGTCCGCATCACGACCGCGTAAAGAATCAGCATCATCACGACCGCGGCCGCCAATACGATGGCCTGCGTCCGGAGGAGGTGCACCGGCCCGACCTGCCACTCGCCGGTCAGCACCCGAATGTCCGGGTAGGCCTGCACGCCGGCGCCGAAGAAGCCACGGAAGGTGTACTGCAGGAAGAACGACGCCCCGATCGCGGTGATGAGCGGGATCATCCGCGGCGCGCGCCGAAGCGGCCGGTAGGCGATCCGCTCCACCAGCAAGGCAACCCCCATCGAAGTGGCCATCGCCACCATCAAGAGCAGGACCAGCGAGGGCAGCACGTACTGGTTGAGGAACCCCGACGCTCCCAGCGGGACCGCGACAAAGTACGCGATGTACGTTCCCGACATGAACACCTCCCCGTGCGCGAAGTTGATCATGTTCAGGACCCCGTAGACCATCGTGTATCCCAGGGCGATCAGCGCATAGATCCCGCCCTGCGCCAGCCCGAACTCCACGAAGTCGGCCCACTGGCGCCCGGTGTACCTTCCTTCCTTCAGCGTGGCGATCGATCCAACTACGACGATAAACACGACCACGATGCGGAATGCCCACAGGAAAACGTCCACATATGTGATTCCCCGGCGCCTCACCCGCATCTCGGCCCTCCGCGGCACACCGCGACAAAACAAGGACGAGCCGAAGACGTAGGTCGTCTCCGGCTCATCCCGGTCATTTGCGCTGCGTCGCTAGCGGCTACTTGGTCGGGTAGACCTTCTTGGGATCGGTTCCCAGGCTCCACGTCGCGGAGTTTGCGCTGACGACCTGGTACACGGCAATGTGCGGGTCCCCGCAGTCCCCGTATGGGTTGCACGTGAGCGTCCCGGTCACGCCCTTAAATCCCTTCGTCGCGAACAGGGCGTCGCGCAGGGCCTTCCTGCCGATATAGAGCGACCCTCCGTCGGCCTTCGCCACCTTTTGGATCGCCGCGAACACGACATTGGCCGCATCGTAACCGTGCGCGTGGAACCCGGAGATCGGCTTCTGCCCGTACTTCTTCTGATACTTAGGCAGGAACTCCGTGGCATACCGGGGCCCGAGCGCCCCGGGCGTGAGATCCGGGCTGCTCAAGTACATTCCTTTCGCCGCGTCACCCGCCGCCTTGGCGAAGTCCGGCGAATCGAGCCCGTCCGCGCCCATCAACGTCGTGCTCTTCAGTCCCTCGATCTCCCGCGCTTGGCGCGTCACGAATCCGCCGGCCGCGATGAAGATCGGATAGTAAACCAGATCCGGCTTAGTCGAGGCGATGCGGGTCAGCACAGGCTTCATGTCCGTGTCGTCGCGACCGATCGCCTCCTGCGTCGTGATGGTCCCGCCCTGCTGCTTGAAGTTCTCCGCAAAAGCATTCGCCAGGCCCTGCGCGTACGGGCTCCCATCGTGGATCGTCGCCGCGCTTTTCTTCTTCAGCACCGTTCGGACGAACGTCGCGGCGATAGCTCCCTGGACCTTATCGTTGTGAACGACTCGCAGGTATCCATCGAAGTCCGGACTCCGCTTCGGATCCGTGAGAGGCGGCGCCGTGTTCGACGGCGACACCGTCGCGATCCCGGCCTTCCACAGGATCGGCGTCCCCGGCACCGCCTCGCTCGAGCAGCTCGAGCCGATCGCCACGACAACGGCCGAGTTCGCCGCGATCTTCGTCGCCGCGGTCTGCCCACCCTCGGGGTTGCATCCAGTGTCTTCGCCGATCAGCTTGATGTCGTGTCCCATCAGCTTGCCCTTCATGTCGTCGATGGCGATCTCGATGCCCCGCTTGCTGTCGGTACCGAGCGAGCCATCCGACCCGGAAGTCACCAGCCAGTACGCGATCGTAATCGGCTCACCCGGCCCGATCTTCACAACCCCGATCGGATCGTTCACCGGACCCATCTGGGCGGCCGGCACCGACGTGGCCAAGTACCCGCCGGCCGCGACGAATGCGCACACCACCAGTGCGAACAGCCTGCTCAAACGTGCCATAGGCTCCATCCCTCCTTCTAAGGATCTCTCAGAGCTGCCTTACTCAATAGTCTTCCGAATCCGGCGATGGTCCCGCCCGCGCTCACCCCCCGTTGAGCCCGACGGCTTGCGGGCGGCTTGACCCTGGTTCCCGTGACTCCTGGCATTCCTACGTTCTCGACGACGCATAAAGTTCCTTGCCTCGGTGGGCGTTAGTCGATCACGACGAGCCGCCGAGCGGAGAGCCGGCGGGCGTCTTCCGGCCGAGGGGTGTGCGCCCGCGACGGGCTCTCCACCGTCGACCGCGCGCCGACAAGCTCCGTCGAGAGGTAGCGCAACCCGTTGTCATTGATCATCGTCACGATCGTGCGGAACTCGGGAAACGCGCGGGCGACCTTGAGGCACGCGACGACGTTGCACCCCGACGAGATGCCGCAAAAGATCCCTTCTTCCCGCGCAAGCCGCCGCGCCATCGCGATCGCCTCATCGGAGGAAACCGTGACCACCCCGTCGACCCATTGAAGATCGAGCACGTCGGGGATGAAGCCGTCCCCGATGCCTTCGATCTTGTGCGGGCCCCATCGCCGGCCCGACAGGATCGCGCACTCCGCGGGCTCGACCGCGAAACTGCGGACCGCCGGCCTCTGCTCCTTGAGGTACGCGCTCACCCCGGTAAGCGTCCCTCCCGTTCCCTGCGACGCCACGAACGCGTCCACGCGGCCATCCGTCTGCTCCCAGATCTCCGGCCCGGTCGACCGGCGGTGGGCACGGACATTATCCTGGTTCGAGAACTGGCCGACCTCCCAGAAGCGCCCTGGGGACTCCGCCTTGAGGTCTTGCACCTTCTCCAGCACCAGATCCACGTCGCTCTCGGCGCCCGGCGTCAGCACGAGCTCCGCACCGTAGGCCAAGATCGTCTGCTGGCGCTCGCGGCTCATCCCTTCCGGCATCACGATGATGACCCGGTAGCCCTTGGCCGCGCCCACCATGGCTGTGGCGATGCCGGTGTTGCCGGTCGTGCCTTCGATGATCGTCATGCCGGAGCGTAACTCGCCGCGGCGCTCGGCCTCTTCCACTAGAAAGGGCAGAATACGGTCCTTCACACTGCCGCTCGGACCGAAGTACTCGAGCTTGGCGAGGACCGCGGCACCCAGATCGCCGACGACGCCCCGCAAACGAACCAACGGGGTCAGGCCAACGGTGTCCAGGATGCCTTCCGCGGGACGACGGCGACGTTCCCAATCCATACCCTTACGGTTTCGCAGCAGAAGACACGCACCCTGCTTGCAACAGGATTCTCCTCCGCGACCGTGTAAAGGACCGGCCTAGTGTACCTGTATCCTTTCACGTACTGCGCCCCTACCACCGTGGACGAGGCGCTTGCTCTCCTCCAGGCTCACCCGGACGGGAAGATCCTGGCGGGGGGCCAGAGCCTCATCCCGCTCATGGGGCTGGGGCTGGCCCGGCCAAGTGCGCTGATCGACGTCAACAACCTGCCCGGGCTCGAGGGCGTGGTCGAGGACGGCGGCTCCTTGCGGATCGGCGCGCTCGTGCGGCATCGGACCCTCGAAACGGATCCGGCCGTCCGGCGGCGCTGCCCCATCCTCGCCGAGGCCGCCTCCGTGATCGGCAACATTCGGGTCCGCCATCGAGGTACGATCGGCGGAAGTCTCGCGCACGCCGACCCCGCCGCGGAACTCCCGCTGGTCGCGACGGCGATGGGGGCGACGCTCGAGATCCGGGGGCCTCGTGTGTCGCGAGAGATCGGCGCGGAGAAGTTCTTCTTAGGGTATCTGCAAACGGATCTCGCGCCGGTCGAGATGGTCACGGGCATTCGGGTGCCTGTGGTGAACGCTGGGACCGGCTGCGGATTGGCCCAACTGGTCCGGCGAGCAGGCGACTTCGCCATCGTCTCGGCGTGCGCCTTGGTGTCGCTCGACGATGCGGGCCGGTGCACCCACGCGGCGCTGGCCCTGGGGGGGGTCGGCTCCCACCCGGTCAGGATCCACGGTGCCGAGGCCCTGTTGGTCGGGCGCGCACTGACCGACCGGTGCATTGAGGACGCCGCCCGCGTCGTGTCCGGTGAGCTCGATCCCGAGTCGGACGTGCACGCGTCGGCGGCCTACCGCCGGGCGATGGCGCGGGTGATGGCACGCCGCGCCCTGGCGGCCGCGGCGGCGCGCGCGGCCGCCTCGACTGCTCATGAAGAGGAGCGCGGCTGAAGTGACGGTGCGGGCCGAGGACACCGGCGGCCGGCGACGCCTGGAGTTCGTCCTCAACGGACGCCCGGTCGAGGTATGGGTGGCGCCCCATGAGACGCTGCTCGCGGTCCTCCACGACGCCCTTGGAGCGACCGAGGTGAAGTACGGGTGCGGCGAGGGCGTGTGCGGCACCTGCACGACGCTCCTCGACGGCGCGCCGATCAACGCGTGCCTGCTCCTCGGTCTCCAGGCGCACGGCCGTGCGGTCACGACGGTCCGGGGGCTGCGCGGCGCGGAGGGACGCCATCCTCTCCAGCAGGCCTTCGTGGACCACGAGGCGGCCCAGTGCGGGTTCTGCACCCCCGGCATGCTCCTGGTGGCCTATGTGTTCCTGCGCGACCATCCCGCGCCGACGCGCCGGCAGATTCGGGCCGCGCTCGCGGGCAACCTGTGCCGGTGCACCGGGTACACGCGCATCGTGGATGCGGTGGAAGCGTGCGCGGCGGCCCCCCGCGCGAGCCGGGAGGCGACGTAGCATGGGCATCGTGGGCAAGGCGCTCCCGCGCTTCGATGTCGCCGACAAGGTCGACGGGGCAACCTTGTACGCGGCCGACTGGAGCCTTCCCGGGATGCTGGCCGGTCGCATCCTGCG